>CAYUZQ010000092.1:0-1527 GCA_964448815.1 Candidatus Woesearchaeota archaeon | reverse complement strand
TTCAGGTTTTGGTGAGGTATAAAAAGTTTTGTTTTGGGAAAAAAGAGGTAGCAACTCTTAAAAGTATTATTTTCTTTTTGGATTAATGAACCTTGAAGATTTGAATGGAAAAAGAGTTATGCATATTGATACAAGTTGTAAATTACATGAAAACCGAAACACAGGAATTGCGTATAAAATTGTTGGCTCAAAAAAACACAAAGGATTGGCTTTGAAAAGAACTTTGAAAAAAGAATTAGACAAAAGATTAAGAATTTCTGAGGATTATGCTAAGTTGTATGCTATCTGCATTTATTTTTTAATTAATGACGATTTTGATTTGTTTGATGTTTTAGTGATTTGCGGAGATGAACCAATTCCAAAAGTGAAAAATCATTTGAAGAAATTTTTTGAAAAAGATTCTGAATATTTTAATAAAAAAGTTATGAGCATATCAGAACTTCGGAAGCTTACAGGAAATAATAAACTTCGGTCTTATGCTGACGGAGTTGCAAGGTCCTATCGGAGAAGAGCATTAAAAAACAAGGCAAAACAGCAGGAAGGAGTTAACTTAAATATTGTCAGGATTAATTATAAAATTGTGGAAGATTTATGGAAAATAAAGTAAGTGGGTAGTGATTTGCCCAAACCTCTTACACGCATACACGCTGGATACTTTGCATACACAAAGATTTTACAGGGTTCAGTCCACTTACATATTTTAGAGGATTTTGGGGTTTAAATTTGTTTCGCTTTTGTATGGTTTTTGTATATTTCTGGTGTGGGGAGGAAGGGGGAAAAATAATTAATTTTTTATATCTATAATTTTTACTAACTAAATGCTTAAAGATTACAAAAAATGGATGCCTGTAAAGTCTGAGATTAATAACAATGAAAAACATCCTAGAGGGTATAAAGAAAGGGAGATTTGGCTTTGCAGTGTAGGAGAGAACATTGGTTTTGAAGAAGATGGCAAAAAAGAATCTTTTAGCCGCCCTGTTTTGATTTTAAGAATTTTTAATAAAAACTTCTGCCACATAA
The DNA here is from genome assembly GCA_964448815.1 of Candidatus Woesearchaeota archaeon. Taxonomy (GTDB): domain Archaea; phylum Nanobdellota; class Nanobdellia; order Pacearchaeales; family GW2011-AR1; genus CAYUZQ01. The sequence goes on along the minus strand of CAYUZQ010000092.1, from coordinate 507 downwards.
TTCCTTTGTCAAGAACAAAGAAAAGAGGAAAGTTTCATTATGCTTTTGATGGAAACACAGGAAGAACCAGCGTTGCATTGTTGAGTCAGTCAAGAGCTATTGATTCATCAAGGTTGCTTCGTAAAATTGGCATCGCAAATAAAAAAGATTTCAAAATAATTCAGAAACAAATCAAAGAAATCTTAAAATTATAATTGTTCAGCCCTGCCCATAAGAGCAGGGGACATCCCGAAGGAATTTGTAATATAACAAAGATAAAGGGGTTTAAATAATTTGTGTGTGCGGGGGAAGGGGGGTTGAGGGAGATTTGGGAAAATTCAGGAAATTTCTTATATTTCTTAGAACAGAAATCTTTAAAAGGCTATGAATACAATGTAATCCATATTACATATACAATGGCAAAAGCAATAATTGAAACAAAAAGCGGTTTGAAAATCTCTATCGAAGGAAATTCGTCAGATATAACAGATATAATAGAAGATTTACAAAACAGGGAAAAACGGCGAG
>CAYUZQ010000091.1:0-1542 GCA_964448815.1 Candidatus Woesearchaeota archaeon | reverse complement strand
AGCAACTTGAATACAGCATGAATCAGCTTCTGAAAGATGTTAAAAATGCGTTGAAGGGATATAAAAAATAGATATCCCCTCCTTCTAAGCAATTATTCTTTTCTAAAAACTTTATCATAAAATAAAACCATTAAAATTCCTAAAGGAGATGTTATTACAAAAGTATTTGCTCCAACCATAGGATATAATGAGAACAAAACTATTGTTGGTATTAAGATTGAATAAAAACTCGCATTTGCAGAAAATTTTTTTGAATAAATTCCTGCGATAATTGGTGGAACAAAGATTAATGATAGATAACTTACAACTAAAGATAATGTAATAATATTCGGAATCATGAATGCAACAAAAAATCCACAAATACCAAATAATCCTGTTATTAATCTGGCACTAAATAATTGATTTTTATTGCTAAACTCTCCCTTTCTGAATAAGACTCTATGGATAATTGTTGAACCTCCAATTAGTAAGCTATCTATAGAAGACATAATAACTGCTAACACAGCTGCAAACCCCACACCGACCAAGACAGGTGATAAAATAGTATCCATCAAAGAAAAGAGTGCAGTTTCTTTTGTAATTCCTGATAATAAAACAGAAGCCACTAACCCCAAGAAGAATATAAGAATTCCAAGAATGGCGACAAAAGGTATTGCTAAAAAGAAAGAATTTCTTGCTGTTTTTTGATTTTCTGCGGAAAAAATTCTTTGCCAGTGGATAGTGTTTCCAAGAAATAAAAATCCACTTAATAAAAGAAGTCCAACAAACCAACTAACTCCTCCAAAAGCAAAAAGATCCAAATGACTTTCAGGCAATTGGGATACTAAATTAGAAATGCCTCCAACATGATTGTATCCTACAATTGCCATAATAAAAAACATAACGAATATAATCCAAAATTGTATAAAATCTGTAAGAATATCTATCTTTAATCCCCCAATAGTTGTGTATAAAATAGTTATAACTGCAGCAAAAAATAATGCAATTTGATAATCCATTCCAACTAAAACAGTGGCGAGGGAAGCTATTGCCACAGCTTGGATTCCTACCCAAATTATTAATAAAAATAATTGCAATGCTCCTGTGAGAATTTTATTTTTCACATCAAATCTCTTATTGAAAAAGTCTACAATTGTATGGGCATCATAATCATCACCCATGGCTTTTATTTTTTTAGCAAAAATTCCTAAGACCAATACTCCTATTATAAGAGAAATAGGCAAAGCAATACCATAAGAAATTCCAGAATTGTATACCTCTGAGACTATGGCCACAGTAGCACCTGCACCAACTATTGACGCGACAGTAGAAAAAGTCATTAACCATAAACTTGTTTTTCTTTTGTTTAAAAAATATGCTTCAAGAGATTCTCTTCTTGAAAAATACCAAGCAACACAAAACATTACTACCAAATAAATAATTAAAACAATTAAGACCTAATTCATATTACCACCACAATTTTCATATATAAAAATCTTACTACAAAGAAATAACTTCACTACTCCTCAATAATTCTTCTTCTCTAAAACCACTTAATAATCT
>CAYUZQ010000090.1:0-1546 GCA_964448815.1 Candidatus Woesearchaeota archaeon | reverse complement strand
GATAATCCTTCTAACCCCAAAACCACAGGAACCCCAAGTGGAAGAAATCCAAGGACATATTCAATTAATAATCTTCCTGATTCAGATTTAACAGGAGATTCAATCCCTTTAGATACAACGGGAGATGAAAAAAATAATTTGGATTCAGAAGAAAAAGAGCAGGATGAAAAAGGTTTTGTGTCAAGAATAACAGGTGCAGTAATCGGAACTGTCGGAACAACAGGAGCAATCGCAATTCCTGTTTTTGTATTCGGGATAATCGGGGCAGCTGTCTTTATGAAATTCAGAAGAAAATAAATTTAAAACAGAACTTATAAAAAGTGCAATATCTTTAGATTTCTGAGGAAAAGATATGGAAGAAGAAAAATCAAAATTCTTAAAAATTTTTGCAAATATTCCTGAAAGTTTGAGGGAAGATATAATTGCAGTTATAGAAGAAAAGCCATATACCTGGAATGTCGCTTATATTGAAATAAAAAACAATACCCAATTAGGAAAGAAAATTTTAAAATCATTAAAGGAGTTAGAAATAATATGAATGAAGAACAAAAGAAAAAGCAGTTAGAAAGACTTAAACAAATTGTCTTAATGAAAATAGCCACGATGCCTAAAAATTACAAATTATCAATTGGAGGAGAAGGCTCCTTTAACAAAGTTCAGATAGCAGAACGGATTAACAAGATGGACGATGTTGGAAGAAAAATTTTAGATATGGAATTAAAATTTATCAAGGCTCTTTCTCGTGGGGAAGTAACAAAAACCCTTACTTCTGTTTAAAATGTCTCAAAGACTATTAGTTACCAGACCAGAACATGATGACACAACAACTTACTTATCATATTACGCTAAACTAGTTATTAAATATGCTAAAGATAAAGGAGTTTTAGTAACCGATTTCAAACCTGGAACAGTCAAAAAAGAAACTATAAATAAATTCATGGAAAAACAAAAACCAAGACTCATCTTTTTTAATGGGCATGGTGATGAAGATTGCATTGAAGGAGAAAAAGGAGAAATCATAATAAAAGAAAATGAAAATGACGAACTTTTAAAAGGCAAAATAACTTATGCCAGATCGTGTTTTGTGGCTGTTTCTCTTGGTAAAAAATGCTCTGTTTTTGGAAAAGGCTCCTGTTTTATTGGGTATGAGTTTCCATTTCAATTTTGGTTTGATGAAACGAGAACCGCAAATCCTGTTAAAGATAAAACAGCAGCACTTTACTTGGAGCCTTCAAATGAATTAGTAAAATATCTTATCAAAGGAAATCTTACAAAAACTGCTTTTGACAAGTCTAAAGAATTAATGATTAAGAATATGAATGAAATATTAAAAGAAAATGAACCCGGAGCATTAGAAAGATTCAAAGCACTTTGGATGAATTGCGAAGGGCAAAAAATCTACGGAGACAAAGAAACTTCTTTTTAATTCTGCTTAAATAAATCCAAAAATAAAACTTCATTAATTTCCAGGAATAACAAAAAATAGAGGTTGGATTACAATAATGCTTTTAAAGAATTGCCTTCTCAAATTAACATGGTGATAATA
>CAYUZQ010000089.1:0-1641 GCA_964448815.1 Candidatus Woesearchaeota archaeon | reverse complement strand
TTATTTGCTTCTGGCTCTTCTTTGTTTTCTCTTACGCTTTTCCTTTCTGAGCCTTTTACGTTGCCATTTCCAACGCATTTGCCTTTTTTTCTTCCACCTTCTTGATGAGCGTTTCATAATTTAGAAAAGATAAAATCGGTTTTTAAAGATTTTGTATTCTGTTTAGGAAATTATTTGAATTAAATTTTGTTAATTTGTTACTTCTTGTGTTATAATAATACGGGAGTAGCGAGAAAAATACCTAATCACCTGCTCCTTTTTAAGCCGACTTTTTTGCAGTATTTTTCAACAGGACATTTTGAACACAGGGGGGAAACCGGCTGGCAGATTGTTTTGCCGAATAAAACAAAAGTTGTATTAAATTCCTTCCAGTATTTTCGCGGGAGAATCTTTTCAAGTTCTTTTTCTGTCTGCTCTGGTGTTTTTGTTTTGAGCCATCCGAGCCTGTTTGGAATTCTGTGGCAGTGAGTATCTATTGGAAGAACAGATTTGTTATACGCAAAAGAAAGCACGATGTTTGCTGTTTTTGGTCCAATGCCTTTTATACTCAAGAGTTCCTGTTTTGTATTCGGAACTTTCCCTTTGAATTTTTCAATCAGAATTTTTGAGACATGTTTTATAATCCTCGCTTTTTTCTTATAATGTCCTGAACTGTAGACTAATTTTTCAATTTTATTTACAGGTAATCTTGAAATTTTTTCAGGAGTGTCTGCCACAGCAAAAAGTTTTTCTGATGCTTTTCCTGTATTTTTGTCCTGTGTCCTTAAGGATAACAAGCAGGAAATTAAAATCTTAAAAGGGTCTCTGGTTTTTTTAGAAGTTCGCCTTATTGTTGGAGGGTTATATTTTTCAAAATATTTGTTAAGAGTTTCCATTATCTTAGAGATGTTTTTTTTCATTTCAATACTTTTTATTTCAGAAATTTCCCGCTTGATTATGAAATTAAAATTGAACTTTATCCCTTCAGCTTTTTATCACTAACAATTAAACCATCTTTTAATTGGATTATTCTTGAAACATATTTAGTGTGCCATGGTTCATGAGTAACCATTACAATGGTCTGTCCAAATTTTTTATTAAGTGTATTTAAAACTTCTAAAACGTGTTCTGAAGTATGTGTGTCAAGATTTGCACAAGGCTCGTCTGCAAACAGGATTTTTGGTTTCTTGGCTATGGCTCGTGCAACAGCAACTCTTTGTTTTTCTCCTCCTGAAAGTTGGTCAGGAACTCTGTTTAACTTATCCCCCATTTCTACTTTAATTAGTGCCTCTTTGGCTGTGGCAATAGATTCTTTTTTTGATTTTCCTTCCATAAGAGATAGAATGTAAACATTTTCAGAAGCACTCATTTCATTAATTAAAGCATAGTCTTGGAATACATATCCTAATTGTGTCAGCCTGTAATATGTTCTTTCCTCTTCTGACAGATCAACTACATTAAGGTTGTTAATAGTGTATTCTCCTTTAGTCGGTTTATCTATTAAACCAAGTATTCTAAGCAGAGTAGTCTTACCGCTTCCACTTGCTCCTATAATAGCAATAAATTCTCCTTCTGTTATCTCAAAAGAAACTCCATTCAAAGCCTTGACTACAACTGCACCTGTTCTGTAATGTCTTTCTAAATTTTTTATTTTAATCATTG
>CAYUZQ010000088.1:0-1705 GCA_964448815.1 Candidatus Woesearchaeota archaeon | reverse complement strand
TTATTGTATAATTATTCCAAGTAAACTGCATTTTTTGGAGAAGGAAATTTTGGAAAATGTATGAGATTGAGCAAGTCGAAGAAGAAGCCAATAAAATTTTGAAAAAATATGGAAAAGAAATAGAAAAAGCCACTAAGAAGGGCTCAAGGAAAAAATTATTTTCTTTTCTTGAAGGACCACCGACAGCAAATGCCCCCCCAGCATTACATCATCTAGAAGTTAGAACATTTAAAGATATAATCTGCAAGTTCAAATATATGCAAGGTTATTCTGTTCCAAGAAAAGGGGGGTGGGATTGCCATGGTCTTCCTGTTGAAGTGCAGGTTGAAAAAAATCTCAAGCTTAATTCAAAAAAAGATGTAGAAAAATATGGTGTGGGAAGGTTTATTAAACAATGTAAAAAAGATGTTTTTTCAAATATAAATGAATGGAACATTTCAACAAAGGAAATGGGCTATTGGATTGATTTAAAAAATCCTTATGTCACATTAGAGAATGAATATATTGAAAGCGTATGGTGGAGCTTGAAAGAAATTTATAAAAAAGGGTTGCTGTATGAAAGCCACAAAGTTGTGCCTTTTTGTCCTCGTTGCGGAACTCCGTTATCGAGCCATGAGGTTTCACAGGGATACAAAGACGTAATAGAAGAATCAGTTTATCTTAAATTCAGGATAAAAAGCAAAGATCCAAAATGGAAAAAAACTTCAGTTTTAGCTTGGACAACTACCCCTTGGACACTGCCAGGAAATGTTGCACTAGCTGTCGGAGAGGATATTGATTATGTTAATGTTGAATTTAAAGAAGGAGAGAGAATAATTCTCGGAAAAGACAGATTAAATGTTTTAAAAGAAGAGTATAAAATTGTTGAAGGATTCAGAGGGAAAGATTTGATTGGTTTAGAATATGAACCTCTTTATGATATTGAAAAATTAAGAAATAAAAATTCATACAGAATAATTTCTGCAGATTTTGTTACAACAGAGGACGGCACAGGTGTTGTCCATACTGCAGGAATGTACGGGGAGGATGATTATAATGTCTGCAAGGAAAAAAACCTCCCATTAGTTCATACAGTTAATCAGGATGGAACGTTTAATCATTTGGTTAAAAAATGGGAAGGCAAATTTGTCAAAGATGTTGAAGATGAAATTAAAGAAGATTTAAAAAAAAGAGACTTGTTATATAAAAAAGAAAAAATAACACATGCTTACCCTTTCTGCTGGAGATGTGATTCTCCATTGTTGTACTATGCAATTAATTCGTGGTTTATTGGAGTTAGTTCTGTGAAAGATGAAATGGTCAAGCTGAATAAACAAATAAACTGGGAGCCGAACCATATTAAGAATGGAAGATTTGGAAAGTGGCTTGAAGGTGCGAAAGATTGGGCATTATCCCGTTCTAAATTTTGGGGAACCCCCTTGCCCGTTTGGAGATGCAAATGCGGAGAAGAAAAAATAATTGGGAGTATTGAAGAATTGAAAAAAAATTCTGTTGAAAAGATATCTGGAGATATTGACTTACATAAACCCTGGATTGATAAGATTAAATTAAAATGCAAATGTGGGGGAGAGATGGAAAGAGTTCCTGATGTCATAGACTGCTGGTATGATTCCGGTTCTGCATCATTTGCACAATTCCATTATCCTTTTGAAAATAAAAAGGAATTTGAAAAAAGATTTCCTTATGATTTTATTTCAGAAGCAAT
>CAYUZQ010000087.1:0-1769 GCA_964448815.1 Candidatus Woesearchaeota archaeon | reverse complement strand
GACGCTTTATTTTTGAATAATTATTATTTCTTTATGTACAAGATTGGGTTTTTTTATTGGAAAGGGAATTTGTTGTTTTTTTGATTTATTGAACTTATTGTAAAAAAAGATTTTTGATGAAATAATTATCTTCTTAAAAAAGTTTAAATTTTCCCAATCGATATCAAACCAATTTTTTTCAAATTCCTTTATTTTCATTTTTCTAGTTTTATTTAATCCTGGATCTACAACGAAAATATTACTTTTATCAATACCCTTTATAACAGAATAATGGCTTACATTCTCTGGGCTAAACCACCCGATGATAGGAGGAATCTTTTTTGATAACATTCTTTTTATTTCATTGATAGAAGAATTTGTTTCATATTTGGCTTTTAAATTAAATTCTCTTGCGACTTTTACCATCTTTTTATTTTTTGTTCCCGTTAAATATGTTGAACCCAATAACTTTTTTAATTCATCTTGATTTTTGTTTATTCCGTAATATTTAAGGACAATTGAGAGAGATGCTGGACCGCACATTCTCTTTTTTTGTTTTATTGGTTTTATGTCGAGCATCATTTTATCTCTCTTTCAACCCTAAATCAACAACAGGTTTTACTTGATGTTTTTCTAAAAAAGTATAAACATTTGATTGTTTTGTTCCTTTAATAATTGAAATAACTGCTTCTTGTGCATTTTTGATATATTCTGGAAAACCAATAATCCCAATATAATTCTCTTTTAATTCAAAATAACATTTTGTCAACTGATTCAGAGTTTTCAGAGTTTTCCCTTTTTTCCCGATGAGCCTCGCCCTTATTCTTTCTAAATCTTTTCTGTTTGTGTAATCTTTTATATTCATTATTTCAAAAATAGAATCTTCTTCTTTTATGAGTATAGCTGTTCCGAAGGGAAAGCCAAAATTTAAAGCGTCAATAACTTTTTCCGCGAGATATTCTTTTTCAGGTTTTCCGTTTATTGTAACTTCTTTGCCTCTGTTAGTTATTTTTATTTCAAGAATTTCTTCCAGTTTTTTTTTGTTTTTTATAATTCTTGGAAGTTTTTCACAGATTATTGTTTTCATGTTTTGGGGAAGAGAAGAGGATTTTTATAATTACCTGCTCGCTGTCGCTCGCTGATTGTAAGATTGTTAATATGAACTTATTTGTTAAGTTAAATATACAAATATTAATAAACTCTTACAAATTTTTATAATTAAGATGGAAAGTTTATTAGAAAGTATGATAATTAATAGTTTAATAATTTTAAGTATGGGTGGAGGATGGTATGTTGTGGAAAGGAAAGATAAAATCTTAGATTATTTATCAGCAAAGGTTGATAGAGCACATTCTAATGAAATGCCTGAAGGCAATTCTTGTAGGAATATTTACAGTCGTGAGAGCCCTTTTAGATATTATCAAGAATAAAATATTATTTCAAAATTCTGTCTTTTCTGTTTCTAAATATCCTTGTTTTTTTAACCATTCAATCTGGTTTGATCTGTATTTGAATATAACATCCCCTTTGTTTTTGTCTAATTCCCATGGGCTGATGATAACAACATCATCCGGGCGAAGCCATAATTTTCTCTTTAATCTTCCAGGAACTCTGCAGATTCTTGATTTTCCGTCCAAGCAGTTTACCATCATTTTGTTTCCTCCAAGCCTTTGCTCTATAATTCCAAGAACCTCTTCTCCCCTAGGAAGTCTGGCTCTTACGATTTTTTGTTCTTCTTGATTTGAATCCTGTTTCATATTTATCGAAAAGGAAAGTTATTTATAAAAGTG
>CAYUZQ010000086.1:0-1980 GCA_964448815.1 Candidatus Woesearchaeota archaeon | reverse complement strand
CTACAACAATCGTTAAAATGCAAATTCCCCAGAATGGAGAAACTTCTGCAACAGTAATTTTAACACACACTTTTGGGGATTATCTTCAGATTTTAGGAGGAAATGATACGTTGATTATCCCTGCAAATCAGAGTAGAATTTTTAATATTAGATTTATTGCTGGGAGCCAAAAAGATAGTATAAACAGAACAATTACCATTAAAGATAAAACTATTTTAACCCAGTTAGACATATTAATATCCTTAACTCTTTTTGATTCGAATATTGTTGTTTTGAATAAGGATTATTTAGTTGAACAGGGGGACAAATTAAAGACACAGGTTACTCTGATTCCCATGGGAGACAAAGAAAGAATGGATGTGACTCTTAATTATGTGATTAAGGATTATGCAAACAAAGTTTATTTGACAAAAAGTGAGACCCTGCTGGTCGAGAAGCAGATGAATTTCAAACGGGATTTTGATACAGGAATACTTCCAATAGGAAAGTATGTTGTAGGACTTGAACTTGTTTATCCAGGAGGAATTGCCCCTTCAAGTGCACATTTTGAAGTTATTGAAAAAGTTCCTTTGTCTTTTTTCGGAAAGATTGTTTATTTTTTAATTATTATGATCTTATTGGTCTTAATTGTAATAGTTGCTCTTTTAATTAGAAGATTTGCGAGAAGGAGAAAAGGACGGGGAATTTCTTAACAAGAACACATAATTTTAAATAATTCCTTGATAGATTAATATTATGCTAATTGGGCTTGTTGGAAAACCATCTGTTGGAAAGAGCACTTTTTTTAAAGCAGCGACTCTGGCAGAAGTTGAAATTGCTTCTTATCCTTTTACGACGATAAAAGCAAATCGCGGTGTTGGGTATGTTAAAGTTGATTGCATTGACAAAGAGTTCAACACGCAATGTAACCCAAGCCATGGGTTTTGCATTTCTCATAAAAGATTTGTTCCAATTGAATTGATAGATGTTGCGGGGTTGGTGCCTGGAGCAAGCGAAGGAAAAGGTTTGGGAAATCAATTTTTAGATGAACTAAGACAGGCAGATGTTTTTGTTCATATCGTAGATACTTCCGGCGAGTTAGATTCAGAGGGCAAACCGACAAAAGATTATGACCCTTGTGAAGATGTTGATTTTTTGGAAAATGAGCTGAATAAATGGTATAAGAATCTTTTAATGAAAGTTTGGAAAAGTTTTGTGAGAAAAGCAGAAATAGAAGATGTTAATTTTGCCGGGGCTGTTGCAAAGCAGTTTTCTGGTTTGAAAGTTAAGGAAGAGCAGGTTAAACAAGTTTTGATTAAATTGAATCTTCCTAAAAAACCAAGTGCCTGGAATAATGAGCAATTAATGGAATTTGCTTCAGTTCTAAGAAGAGAAAGCAAGCCAATGATTATTGCTGCAAATAAAATTGATACTGAAAAAGGGAATGAAAATTATAAGAAATTAAAAGAGAAATTTCCTGATTTAATTATTATTCCTTGCTCTGCAGATTCTGAACTTGCTTTACGCGAGGCTGCAAAAAAAGATTTAATTGATTATATTCCAGGTGAAAAAAATTTTAAGATTGTTGGCGAGCTAACAAATAAGCAAAAAGAAGCCTTAGATAAAATTAAGAAAGATGTTTTGGATAAATTCTCTGAAGGCACAGGAGTTCAGGCTGTTTTGAATTATGCTGTTTTTAATTTATTGAAATATATTGCTGTGTTTCCTGCAGGCGCGAATAAACTAACAGACAGCAAGGGAAATGTTCTTCCTGATTGTTTTTTGCTGCCAGAAGGGTCTACTGCTCTGGATTTTGCTTATTTTTTGCATACTGATTTTGGGGATAATTTTATTAGAGCAATAGATGCAAGAACAAAAAGAATTGTTGGCAGAGAATATAAGATGAAGCATAGAGATGCACTGGAAATTATCTGCAGATAATTTTTTTAAATGAAAATAAAAATTAAGGTTAAGCCAAATTGCAGGGAACAGAATATTGAG
>CAYUZQ010000085.1:0-2037 GCA_964448815.1 Candidatus Woesearchaeota archaeon | reverse complement strand
ATGGAAGGTTTGGAAAGAATGGAGTCCATTGTTGATACTCTTATAGTTATCCCTAATGATAAACTTCTCGAGCTCGCGCCAGAACTCCCACTCCACACAGCATTCAAAATTGCTGACGAAATTCTTACAAATGCTGTTAAAGGAATAACAGAACTCGTGACAACTTCTGGTCTGGTAAACCTTGATTTTGCAGATATAAAAACAGTAATGGTTAATGGGGGGGTTTCATTAATTGGCATGGGGGAGTCAGACAGTCAGCAAAGGGCAATTGAAGCTGTGGAAAAAGCAATTCAGAATCCCCTATTGGATGTTGATATCTCAAATGCAGCAGGGGCTTTGGTAAATATTGTAGGTGGAGCGGATATGAGTCTGGATGAATGCAAATTAATTATAGAAGAAGTAGGTGAGAAATTAAGTCCTGATGCAAAACTTATCTGGGGAGCGCAAATCTCAGAAGACATGGAGAAATCTATAAGGGTTTTACTCATAGTAACAGGAGTTAGAAGTTCCCAGATTCTTGGCCGCGACGAAACTCTTGAAAGCATAAAGCACAAAGAAATCGAGGAAGAACTTGGGATAGAGTTTTTTGAATAAGATGAGTAGTAATGCAACCAACATCAAATTTTTAGAAGGAGAGATTGGAGAAACTATAATTAATAGATATGCCTCTTTTGTAAATCAAGCTTTTTCAGATTATTCTTTGGAGGATCATTTCGCTTTATTAGAAAAGGTTGTTATTGGAGGCAATGTTTGTTCAAATATTATTATGGGCAGTATATTAAATGATTATGGATTAAGGCTAGTTAAACCCTCGGATATTGAAAAAGCAATCAAGTATGGAGATTTTGATATAGGAGAATATTCAATGGACACTGCTTTGCAAATCACTAATAATGACGAGGGGATGCCTGTTTGGGCGTCAAAAGTTATTGACGATATTAAAAAAAATGGTAATATTGAATTCCCAGTTATAGTTCCTCTTTCAGATTTGGAATTATGTTCAGGACAAGATTTATTTTTTAAACTTATAAACGAGGATTACATAGAAGAAACAAAACTATTTAGAGAAATTCTTCCAGATAGAATTGAACAATATAGCGATCGCAATTGTGCAGTTTGTATAAGGGAGCACTCTAATAAAAATAATGTTTGGGTATTCTATACAAATATTGATACAAGTCCTATTTATTGGAATACAAAAAAGGTGACCAGATATAATGATTACAGAATAATTAAACAAGAACCCAAAACTCCTCATAGGATACTAGTAACTCATTTATAGAAAATTTATCCCAGAAACGATAATATTCATTTGATTGCCAATCCTCGCGTCAGCGACAATTTTCCTTTTAAATAATTTTAAAAACCCCTCACTCTTTCTTTTATCATGAAACTTGTAACACCAATAAAATCATTTTTCATCAAATGTGAAAGAGTGTGGCATTCATTAAAAAAACCCACGAGAAAAGAATTCGAAACCATCACAAAGGTTTCTGCCATAGGCATTCTGGCATTAGGCACTTTTGGATTTATAATCTCAATGGTTATGAAATTGTTTGTTAAGTAAATTTTATAAACCTAAAATTTTAAGTAATATCATTATTCTTTAATATTTGCATATTAAGGGATAGTCGGAACAAAGTGAACTGTCTCGCTTCGCTCGAGATTAAAAATCAGTAAAAAATTATTTGATAAGATAAAATGATATTTATAATAAAAGTGACGACGAACAAAGAAGAAAGAGCAGTTGATATGATTGCTGAGAGAATTGAAAAAAAGAACCTAAATGTATTTTCAGTTTCAAGACCCCACGGGTTAAGAGGGTACATTCTATTGGAGGCAGAAGACAGAGATTCAGCAGAAGAAGCTGTTTTCAACTTGCCTTATGTAAAAGGAATAATTGGAAAAACAATAGGCTATGAAGAAATCAAAAACATGGTTGAGCCTTCAGCAACAGCTGTTTCAATAAAAGACGGAGACATTGTTGAAATTATTGCAGAGCCTTTTAAAAAAGAAAAAGCAAAAGTTTTAAGAATT
>CAYUZQ010000084.1:0-2039 GCA_964448815.1 Candidatus Woesearchaeota archaeon | reverse complement strand
TTGATTTCAGCAATTTCCTGCAGAATTTTCATTTCGGATGAAGAGAGCAAGTCTTTATTTTTTTTGAAATTTCTGAATTGAGATTCTGAAATATCTGAATAAAGAAGTTCTGTGTTTTTTAACTGCCTTTCAAAATTGGTGCCTGGAATTGAGACAGCAACTTCCATGTTTTCTGTTGCTTCATTAACTGATTTATTTTCAGACTGAATGTTTTTGATTCTTCCTATTTTTTCTCCTTTATTATTTATTAAATTCAATCCTGAAATTAATTTCCCTCCTTCAACTTTTACTCCAAAAATTGCCGGATTTGAGTTTCTGAAAACATATTGCGGGAGAATTTTTAATTTACATAAAACTGTCAGTCCCATGAGTCTTTTCTTTTCAATTTCTTTTTGTTTTTCTGTTCTGAATTCAGTTAAATTTTCAATTAATTTGTAAACTACATCATCTGTCAGTATTTTTATTTTTCCCTGTATTTCTTTTGCTTCTTCTTCTATAGATACATTAAATCCGACGATTAAAGCATCTAATTCACTTATTTCTAAATTTGCTTTTGCAGAAATTACGTCTGTTTTGTTGATGTTTCCTATGCCTGCTTTTACGACAGGGATGTTATTCTGTTTTAATAAAACAAGAAGGGCTTCCAAACTCCCCAGTGAATCTGCTTTAGCAACAATCCCCTGCTTTTGTGTCTGGATATTTTCAGAAATTTCTTTTTTGAATACATCCTGAATTTCTTTTTTATTCCCTTTGTAAGATACAAAAAGCATGCCTGGAAGTATGTTTTCTTTTTCTACAACTTGTATTCTTAATCCTGTGGATGCCTTAACTTTTTCTTTTGGTTTAAATTTTACAGACAAGGGTTCTATTTCTTCGAGAACCCTTATCTTTGTTATTATCGGCTCATCAAAACTTGCGATAGCTATCTCCTCTTTTTTTGAAAGTTCTCCATCATATAAAATCGATTCAATATAATTTGTTGATTTGTCTTTTTTTATTTCAAGCATAACTCCTTTTGCATCCTTCCCGAGTATAAGTCTGTTTTCTAAATATTTTTGGCTCAGTCCACAGAGCACCATTAATAATTCCGGAACCCCTTCTTTTGTTCTTGCAGAGCACGGAACCAGTGCTATTTTTTTTGTAAAATCTTTTATATTGTAAAATAAATCAGAATCAAAACCGTGGCTGTTTAAAGAACCTATTAGCGTGTAATATCTTTCATCAAAAATTTGTTTTATGTTCTGCGGTTGCAGTTCAATACTTTTTTGCAGGTTCCCGTCTAATTTTCTCCAGCCCGAAATGTTGTCTATTTTATTTAGTGCTATTAAAAAAGGCGTTTTGTTTAATTTTAGAATCTGAATTACTTCTGCGGTCTGCGGTTTTATCCCTTCGTTTATGTCTATCACAAGAATCGCGAGGTCCGCAAGGCTTCCTCCCCGTTTTCTTAAATTTGTAAATGCCGCATGTCCCGGCGTGTCAATAAATAAGAACCCTGGAATATTAAGTTTTATTCCTGAATCTTCTATTAAGGGACATACTTTTTTTAATTGTTCTATTGGATATAATGTAAATGAGATTTTTTGTGTTATTCCTCCTTTTTCTTCTTCCTGAAAAGAGCTCTCTCTAAGGCAATCTAAAATTGAGGTCTTTCCGTGGTCAATGTGTCCGCATACCGTGACTATTGGTTGGCGAATTTTTTTTGTTGTCATATATTTTAGAGAACAGATTTGTTTTTAAAGATTGGGATATTTTAAAAGACATGAAAAACTATTCAATCCAAGAAATTCAAGAAAAATATGATTTAGAGTTAGATAAGGTTATAAACCAAATAAAAAAACAAAAAGCAAAATTAGTTCTTTTACAATTTGCAGACGGTTTGAAGCCCTGTGCTACAACGATTGTTGATTTTCTTGATGAAAAATTTAAAGGCAGAGTTGAATTTTTAATCTGGCTTGGCAGTTGTTTTGGTGCATGCGATACGCCGACAGGAATTGATAATTTAGAGATAGATTTGGTTGTGCAGGTGGGGCATAATGAAA
>CAYUZQ010000083.1:0-2107 GCA_964448815.1 Candidatus Woesearchaeota archaeon | reverse complement strand
GAAATAAAAAAATGGTTTGATGAGGTGAAAGGAGGAAAAAATGAGTAAAGAAATAGAGATAACATATTCTGAAGATTTTAGAGAGAATAAAATAGCAGGAAATGTTTATGGGATTCTTCGAGATGCGGGTCTTAGACCTTTATTTGTTCAAACTACTTATAATGTTCGAGAGGGAAGAGGAGAGACTAAATACTTATTTAACAATGATTCCGTATTACCCAAAAAACAAGAATTAGAAAAAATGTTAGAGGGAATAAATATTATTAGATTAGAAATAGAGGAATAAAAATGGCAACTAAAGAATTTAAAAGAACAGATGGAAGGAAGTTTGAGGAGATTAGAGAAATGAAAGCAAAAGTTGGTGTTGTGCCAAATGCCGACGGAAGCGCTATGTTTTCATTTGGTGATACTATCGCAATAGCTGCAGTTTACGGACCTAAAAAAATGCATCCTCAACACCAGCAAGATCCTGAAAAAGGAACTCTAAGATGCAATTATAATCTTCTAAGTTTTTCAGTTACAGAAAGAATTAGACCAGGACCAAGCAGAAGAAGCACTGAAATCAGTAAAATAACAGAATGGGCTTTGGAGCCTGTTTTAATGATTGAGGATTATGCAAATATGGTAGTTGATGTTCATATTCAGATTTTACAGGCAAATGCCTCAACAAGATGTGCTGGAATAAACGCCGCAGCTATAGCCTTAGCACACGCAGGAATTCCTATGAAAGATTTAGTTTCAAGTGTTTCAATTGGAAAATTAGACAAGCAATTAGTTGTGGATGTTGATAAACATGAAGAAGACTTTAAAGAAGGGGAAGGTTCAACAGATATTCCAATCACCTTTACAAATTCAGGAGAGCTGACGCATATTCAATTAGACGGAAAAATCACATCAAAGCAATTAAAAGAAGCTATTGAACTTGCGAGAAAATCCTGCAAAGAAATTTATGAAGTTCAGAAAAAGGCCCTGAAAGATATTGGAGGTATTGAGTGAAATGGATAAAGTACAGACAACATCAGATATAACAGGAGAAAGAATTAAAAAATATTTAGAAGAAGGAAAAAGATTTGATGGCAGAGGACTTGAAGAGTTCAGGGACATAACCATTGAAACCGGAGTTTCAAAAAATGCTGAAGGTTCTGCAAGAGTTAAAATTGGAAAAACTGAAGTTATCGTCGGAGTTAAAATGGATGTTGGAGAACCATATGCTGATTCTCCAGACAGAGGGAATCTAATGGTAACTGCAGAGTTGCTCCCATTAAGTTCTCCAAGATTTGAAAACGGACCTCCAAAATTTCCTGCTATTGAATTAGGAAGGGTACTTGATAGAGGAATTAGAGAAAGCAAATTCATTGAACTGGAAAAATTATGCATAAAAGAAGGGGAAAAAGTCTGGACTGTTTTTATAGATATTTACTCGATAAATGACGAGGGAAATTTGCTTGATGCTGCTGGAATTGGTGCAATTGCTGCTCTGAAAAATGCAAAAATACCCAAATATGATGAAAAGAAGGGCCAGGTTTTATACGGAGAGCTAACAAATAAAAGTCTGCCTTTATCAAAAGAGATTCCTATCTCAATAACAGTGCATAAAATAAAAGATAGTTTAATTGTGGACCCTACAAGAGAGGAAGAGGATATTAGCGAAACAAGAGTTACAGTTGGAAGTTCAAATGGAGTTATTTCTTCTATGCAAAAAGGCGACTCAAAATCATTGCGCGTAGAAGAAATGAGCAAAATTTTAGAATTAATAGAAAAAACTGAAAGGGACATTTTTAAAAAGATAGAGGAGTTTTTGAAATAAAATGAAAGGATATGAAGTGTTAGTAACTGAAGCAGAAAAAGGAGCAAAAGCAATATTAGAATTTAGAACAAAACAATTTGAAGAAGCTGATATTCTTGATTGGCCAATTATAAAAGAACATTTTAGAGAAGAAGAGATGGTTGCTTGTAAACATACTAATACTACTCCTTATATTAATAGAATTAATAGGCATTATCACAAATTCTTTTCTGAAGAATTTGGCAATATTGTTTAAAATGAATCCACAAAAATTCACAAAATATGAAAAAGCAAGGATTCTTGGAGCGAGAGCACTTCAGA
>CAYUZQ010000082.1:0-2119 GCA_964448815.1 Candidatus Woesearchaeota archaeon | reverse complement strand
TGAAAGCAAAACTTTAGATGTTCGCTCGAGAATTAAACTAGCCATGGAAATGTTTAGATGAAAGAAGGAGAACTTTTGGGTTTTATTGCTTATGCAAAGAAGAAAGGTTATGCTGATCCAAGTTCTACTTGGAAAAAAATTAAGGGGGGAGGGGAAAGATGCATAATCAAAAAAGGTTATTTTACTTATGCAGACACATATTTTGGGGGGTTAGTAGATAGTGGACAAGAAATAATTTCATATAAGAATAGAGTTGTTTGGATTATGGCTTACCGTGGGGGGAGTTTAAATGAAAGTTTATCAGAGAAAGCATTTAATTTTTTAAAAGAGTGTATCGGAAAAATTCCGAAGGCTTTCCCCGCAAGAGGACCAAAAAAATTTACAAGAGGGAAGTGGGAATATCAAAACAGATGGAAGGGAAACATTTGGGGTTTTGTCGGGGAAGAATATATTTATTACAATGGAAAAAAAGTTTGTTTTAGAAATTATTTGGGAGGTTTAATTAAGAATAAAGAATGAAAGCAATCATCTTCGACTCAAGCACATTAATCAGTTTTGTCATGAACGGACTTTTACCTGAACTGAAAGAACTTAAAAAAATTTTCAAGGGAAAGTTCATAATAACGAATGATGTTAAAAAAGAAATTATTGACAAGCCAATTACAATAAAAAGGTTTGAACTTGAAGCACTTAAACTTAAGGAATTGCTGGATGAAAAAATTCTTGAAATGCCCTCCTGTTTTGGAGTAAAGGAAGAAGACATTTCAAAAAAAAGTAATGAAATTATGGGGTTTGCGAACAGTGCTTTAATTGGAAGAGGAAAAGAAGTAAAATTAATTGATTTGGGTGAAGCTTCGTGCCTGGCTTTGAGCAGAATATTTGATGAAAAAGGAATAAAAAATGTTATTGCCATTGATGAAAGAACTACGAGAATGCTTGTAGAAAAACCAGAAAACTTGGAGAGACTCATGGAAAAGAGATTGCACACAAAGATAACTTCTAAAAAAACGGACTTTAAATTTTTCAAAGGGTTTAAATTTATCCGGTCAGCTGAATTGCTTTATGTTGCATATAAAAAAGGACTTGTCAGATTAAAAAACGGGCTTGTGCTGGATGGTCTGCTTTATGCAGTTAAATTCAAGGGCTGTGCTATTTCTAGAGAAGAAATTAATGAGATGAAGAGATTATGATGAATTTTGTTCGCGCTTATGCGCTCGAGAGAAAATATTAAAAACAAACAATTTCTTATAAAATTAGGGTACATCGTATACTGGTATTATACCTGGCTCCAGCCCAGGAGAAGGGGGTTCAATTCCCTCTGTGCCCATTTTTATTAATTGGAGTTGTTAATGAAAGAAAAAACCACAATTATAACTATATTTGGAGCAAGTGTGACTTGGGGGGCTTTGGATTTGGAAAAAGGAGGGTGGGTTGAAAGATTAAAAATTTACTTTGAGAATAAAACTCCTGAAAATAATTTTGTCTATAATTTGGGCATTGAATCAAATACTTCTAATGAATTGTTAGAAAGATTTGAAAGTGAACTGAAAGCAAGAATTTATTTTGAAGAAGAGCCAGAAAGTTATTTTCCCATCATTGTTTTTGATATAGGAAAAAATGATTCTGTATATAACAAAGAAAAAGAAAATACTTGGGTAAAAATTGATGAGTTTGAAAAAAATCTGGATGAATTAATTAAACGGGCGAAAAAGTTTACTGATAAAATATTCTTTCTTGGGCTGGCCAAAGTTGAGGAAGAAGAAACAATTCCATGGGAAAAAAGTGGAGAAAGTTATTGCAATGAAAATATCAAGAGATATAATTCAGTCGTAGAAAAAACATGTAAGAGAAAGGAAGTGTATTTTATTCCTATACAAGACTTACTAAATAAAAATGATTTGTTCGACGGACTCCATCCAAATGAGAAAGGGCATGAGAAAATATTCAGAAGAGTAAAAGAGTTTTTATTTAAAGAAGCCAAAATCCCCTCGGCAAAACTTTAAATAACTCCTATTCTTTTCTTCATCATAAAAAATGGTGAGCGGAGCATTAGTTGCAATTGTGGGAATTTTATTCTTAATTGGAAATTATTTTTTATATGGAAGATATATTGAGAAAA
>CAYUZQ010000081.1:0-2188 GCA_964448815.1 Candidatus Woesearchaeota archaeon | reverse complement strand
TAAATAAATAATCCTCAAAATTCTTTACTGAAATAACATTCGCAATTTTTTCATCTCTCAAATTTAACAAATTAATTATTGCCTTTCCTTTGCTGTATCTTTCTGCAGAAGGGATATCATAAGCTTTCAGCCACAAGACCCTTCCCCCTGTTGTAAAGAACATCAGGTAATCATAAGTTGAGCAGGTGATGAGCTGCTTGACAAAATCCCCTGTTGTCAAACCGCTCCCAATAACTCCCCGCCCCCCTCTCTTCTGCTCTTTGTAAGTTTTGACGTCCATTCTTTTGCAATACCCTTTTTCAGTAATTGTCACCACAACGTCTTTTTTCTGCACCAAATCCTTTTCAGAAATTTCAGTAATCCTCTGCACCACACGGGTTTTTCTGGCATCCCCGTATTTAGTTTTTAATTCATTAACTTCTTTTATAATTATTTTCAGAATCTCATTAATGTCCCCCAAAATTTTTTCAAACTCAGAAATTTTCTCATTCAGTTCTTTATTCTCTTTTTTTAATTTATCCTGCTCAAGAGAAGTCAGCTGCTGAAGTTTTGTTTCAAGAACAGCCTGTGCCTGCTTTCTGTTTAATTTAAATTTTTTAATCAAACTTTCCAAAGCTTCTGTAGCATTCTTAGATTTCTTAATTGAATTAACAACATCATCAATATTTTTCAAAGCAATTAAAAGCCCCCCGACAATCTCCAGTCTTTCTTTTGCTTTTTTCAGCTCAAATTTCGTCCTGTTAGTTATTATAAGTTTCCTGTAATTAACATGTTCTTTAATCGCATCCTTCAACCCCAAAACTTTCGGCTGCCCCCCAACTAAAGCAAGAAAATTAACATTGAACGAATCCTGAAGCCGCGTGTATTTGTACAAAGCATTGGTTACAAATTTAGAATTCGTGTCTTTTTTTAATTCAAGGACAATTCTTATTTTTCCTTTTGAGGACTCGTCCCGCAAATCAGAAATATTCTTTAATTTCTTAGACTCAACCAAATTGGCAATTTGCGTGACTAAACTCGCTTTGTTAACCATATAAGGAATTTCTGTAATAACAACCACTTCTTTATTTTTTAATACTTCGGTATTTATTTTCCCCCTCATGAGCAGTCTCCCTCTCCCGGTTTTGTATAATTCTAACATATCTCCCTGAATTACACCCCCGGTAGGAAAATCCGGACCAATGACAATATCGCAAAGTGCTTCAATTTTAATTTCTGGATTTTTAACATAAGCAACAATCGCATCGCAAACTTCTGTTAGATTGTGGGGGGGGATATTGGTGGCCATACCAACTGCAATGCCTGTTGCACCATTCAAAAGCAAAGCAGGAAGTTTTCCCGGAAGCAACTCCGGCTCTTTCAGAGAATTATCAAAATTAGAAACAAACTTTACTGTCTCTTTATCAATATCCTGTAAAAGTTCAGATGAAATCTGCATAAGTTTTGCTTCTGTATAACGATATGCCGCAGGAGGGTCCCCGTCAATTGAACCGAAATTTCCCTGCCCAAAAACAAGAGGGTATCTCAGGGAAAAATTCTGGGCCATTCTTACCAGTGCATCATACACCGCAGAGTCTCCGTGGGGATGAAATTTACCAATTACATCCCCGACAATTCTCGCGCTTTTTTTTGTCTGGGTTCCCGGCTTCAAACCCATCTGATTCATAGAATATAAAATCCTTCTCTGCACAGGTTTCAAACCGTCCTCCACACTCGGAATAGCACGACTAACAATAACACTCATCGCATAATCCAAATAAGCTTTTTTCATTTCTCCTGAAACTTCTGTGTCATAAACTCCTTTTTCAGTTTCCTTCAAATCTTTAATATTTTCTTCTGGTGTCATTTTTTATTTGTTTTTGAATTAATTTTAATTTATTCTTATCAATTTCAGGAAAAATATCTGATTCAAATCCACATTCTTCACACTTCCAAGGCTGAGGAGCCCCTAATGCAAGCGAACCATAAATCTTCTTTACAACTTTATCGCTTCCGCATTTTGGGCAAAATTTTATCTTCTTACTTTTCATTTTCCTCATTCTTCTCCTCAAATTTTTTAACTAAATCTGAAGATGATTGAATTTTCTTTCCAAGTCCATCTACAATTTTAATTCCAAGCTCTCTGCAAACTTTTGCTTCTGGTATTTCAGAACTGAACCTGTCCCCGCCTTTTGCAAAAATGATTTCA
>CAYUZQ010000080.1:0-2412 GCA_964448815.1 Candidatus Woesearchaeota archaeon | reverse complement strand
AAACATTTCCATGGCTAGTTTAATTCTCGAGCGAACATCTAAAGTTTTGCTTTCAGGAACTTCAGAAATTTCTTCTTTTTGTCCTGCGTAGCTCGCAAGTTCGAACATAGTAATTCCTAAAAGCTTCGCAGTTTTTTCCATAGAAATTCCGTGCTCATAAATCTTTGAAGCTTTGTTTATGCTGGCTTTTCTAAAAACATCTTGAACATATTTTTTCAAATTCCCAGATAGTTTATTGATGGCTTTTCTGACCAACTCTAAATTTTCCTTGAACTTTTTTTCATCATTTTTTTTAAGGGCAATTATGGAGTTATCAATTGCAGAAATAATTGTTTTATAAAAGCCACCTGCTCCGGAATATTTCCTCTCAATTATCTTGCTTAAAGAATAAACTATAATAGCAACAGCGACGCTATCTGAGTCCTGGCTCAGAGAAGCAGTATGAATTGTTTGATTGCTTAATTCTCTTAATTTGACAACATCTTCTTTCTTGATTGCATCTTTTGTTTCTTCAAAAATCCTGAGAACATTCTCTTTTTCTTGCATAACCAAAAAAGATAAAGGTGATTAATAAATATTTCTGTTATTTCATTTGCAGATTGATATGGCTCACAATCTGCTTTGTCAAATAGTTAATCAAAAACCCCAAAAGAGATTTCAGGATTAACAAAATAAAAGGCGAAGCGACTTGGTGAAGCCAGTCGCGAAGCAGGCAATAATCCTCAATCGAAGCGAGCAATTTTTATACTGCCAATTATTATTAATTTTATGAAAAAAGTACTCCTTGACACAAATTTTATTTTGACATGCGTGAAGCAAAAAATAGATTTTTTCGAAGAAATAAAATTTATGGGCATCCAGATTTTAATACCTCACCAAGTGATAAATGAAATAAAAAAGGTTGCAAGTTCAAAACAAAAATTAAAATCCAGAGAAAACGCAATACTTGCTCTCAAATTATTAGAAAAAAATAAATTCAAAAAAATTGACATTGGAAAAGGGCATGTTGATAAAACGATAATTAAATTTACAAAAGAAAATAAAGAAGTTATCGTCGCAACCTTAGATAGAGAAATAAAAAAGAAAATTAAAGGACAGAAATTAGTAATTAGAAACAAGAAGAAATTGGAAGTTGTTTAATTCATTGTATTGCATTTCCCATTTCTCCATAAATCTTTTTTATTTCTCTTCTAAAATCTGAATGATTTCTATGACAACGAGAATAGCTTTTTTCTGCAGGCACATTTAACTTAACTAAACTGCCAGCGGTTCTTTCTAACTCTACACCAAGGCCCATTGAGGCAAGACAAACTCTAAAAACACCTTCTTTATTGTCAAGAGGAGATTTTTCCCGATTTTCATATAAGAACTCCTCAAGGGATTTTATCTCAGTTGTTCCTAATAACATGGAAAGATAAATCGTACTTCCTCTCATATCTTTATTATTTACTGGAGAATAACCTATATCAATTTTTCTGTCCATAAGATATTTTTACATTTATACTTTAAATAATTTTATATCTTGAATAATAACCTTTTTAAATTCACCTTTATTCTAATTTTTATAAAATGTTCTATTTAATTGAAGTTGAAGATTATGTAAGAGTAGAGCCGAGATTATTTGGTTTGCCTACTAACGAAGCTATTGACAAGCAGCTCAGAGAGACTTACGCAGATTATTACAATAAGGAATTGGGAAAAGTTGTAATGGTTGTCGAAGTTTTGGAAGTTGGGGAAGGAGTGATTATCCCGGGAGACGGGGCAGCTTATTATAATTCAAAGTTTAAATTATTGGTTTGGAAACCAGAATTGCAGGAAATAATTCACGGAGTAATCTCAGAAATAACAAATTTTGGAGCATTTATTGAAATGGGTGTTTTAAAGGGAATGATTCATATAAGTCAGACAATGGACGACTATGTAAGTTTCAGCAAGACAAATTCCCTTCTCGGAAAAGCAACAAAGAGAAATTTAAAACAAGGAGACTTGTGCTTAGCGAGAATTGTTGCAGTTAGTCACAAAGGAAATGAACCAAAAATAGGATTAACAATGAGGCAACCAGGTTTGGGAAAATTAGAGTGGATTAAAGAAGACCAGGTGAAAAAAGAAAAAACTGCTGCTAAAATCATCAAAATTGAAGAGAAAGCAACAAAAGGGAAAGGGAAAAAGAAAAAATGATTTTAGAATTAAAACAAAACTTTTCACTTAGTTTTATTAAGAAATAAAATGACAAAACCAAAAGCATGTAAAATTTGTAATAGAATATATGAAGAAGGAAATAAGTGTCCCACCTGCGGGGCTAAAGAATCAACAGACAACTTCAAGGGAAGAGTAGTCGTCATAAACCCGGAAAAATCAGAAATCGCCAAAAAACTAAATATAAAAAGCAAAGGAAATTTTGCTATTAAAACA
>CAYUZQ010000079.1:0-2444 GCA_964448815.1 Candidatus Woesearchaeota archaeon | reverse complement strand
GGAATTTTATTCTTAATTGGAAATTATTTTTTATATGGAAGATATATTGAGAAAAAAATAAAACCCACAAATAAAAAAACTCCTGCTGTTTTGAGCAAAGACAAAACAGATTATTATCCTGCGAACAAGTTTTTCTTGTTTGGACATCATTTTGCTTCTATTGCAGGAGCAGGCCCCATAATAGGACCAATTCTCGCTGTTAGTTACTTTGGCTGGTTCTTCACTGCTTTGTGGATTATTCTTGGAACAATCTTTATTGGAGCTGTTCATGATTACCTTTCATTAATGTTATCTGTTAGAAACAAAGGAAAAGGAATTTCAAATATAACTGGAAAGGCGCTGAATAAAAAATCAGGCAAGATTTTCGCTTTTATGATATGGCTTACTTTGACTTTAATTGTAACTGTTTTTGCTGTTTCTGCTGCTGACAGCATAATTGCTCAGCCAAGTTTGGTCGTACCTATAATTGCAATTTCTATTATCGCCGTAATTTTAGGATTAGCTGTTTACAAATATAAGAAAAATGTTTTGGTTTCAAGTCTGATTGCTTTGATGCTTGCATTTTTCTTTATGTATATTGGTTACAAACTTCCTGTTGCACTTCCATTTTCAGAGAGTATTTCAAAGATAATTTGGATAACAGTTTTAATAGGGTATGGAGGAATTGCCTCCCTGATTCCTGTCTGGATTTTTTTGCAACCACGGGATTATTTAAGTTCTATTCAATTAATCTTGTTTTTGTTCTTTGGTTTTTTAGCTATATTAATTATTAAACCAGTTATTAATTCTCCGTCGGTGATTCATGGAAATCTTCCAATTTGGCCGATACTTTTTATTATTGTAGCATGCGGAGCAGTGTCAGGGTTCCATTCTCTGGTTGCCTCAGGAACAACTTCAAAACAATTGGCAAAAGAAAAACAAGGAAAATTTATTGGTTATGGGGGCATGGTTGCAGAAGGGTTATTGGCACTCCTTGTTGTTTTGTTAATATCTGCTCTCGCGTGGAACTCAGGCGAATTAAATTTTCTAAGCTCATTAGATAAAGGATGGGTTGTTGCTTTTGGCAACGCGTTTGGAAACATTATTTCAAAATTAGGAATACCTTTTTTGACTTTTGGAATTGCGAGTTTGATTGGGGTTTTTATGGTTAATCAATTCATCCTTACTTCATTAGACACATCAACGAGACTTTCGAGATTAGTGATCTCTGAAAATTTAACGAACAAGATATTCAAAAATAAGATAATCTGTATGCTAATGGTTGTTTTTCCTGCATATATTTTGGCTGTCACAAATACTTATGCTGATTTATGGAGACTGTTCGGAAGCTCAAACCAGATGATTGCTGCGATTGCTTTAATTACAATTTCTGCTTATTTTGTCGAGCATAAAAAGAAAATAAAATTTTTAATTATTCCTACAATATTTATGATTCTAACCACAATCTCTGCTCTTTTCTATAGCTTGTTTAGTAAGCAAGGTTATCTTGTTGAAGGAAATTGGATTTTGTCTTTCTTTTCTATTGTGTTGATTATTTTTGCTTTGATAATTTCCTGGGAAGGATTTAGAATAATATTAAAAAGAAAAAATTTATAAACTTATATGAATTATATTTCATATGAAAAAAGATTCATTTAACCCCTATACAAATCATGAGACTTACCACATTTTTTTTAGAAATCTTGCAAATCCTTTAAAGATAGGAATAATTCTCAGTTTAAAAAATGATGAGAAAAATGTTACAGAATTATCAAAAGAACTTATGGTTGAACAAAGCAAAATCTCTCATTCATTAACTTCTTTGAAAAATTGCAAAATTGTTGAAGCAAACCAACAAGGTAAAGAAAGAATTTATTCATTAAATAAAAAAATAATGATTCCTATTTTAAATCTTATTGAGAAACATGCACATATTAATTGCAAGTGTGAATGCTGTGTTCTTAAGGGAAATTGTGAGAGAAGATGAAATCAAGAGTAATTTTTAAATTTAATATTGAAAAAGATGCAAAAAACTATTGGGAATGTGCTAATTCAAACCTCTCTTTTGGATATGATTTTACTAAAGCAATAAAACCAGAAGTTTATAAAAAACTTAAAGGAAAAAAATGGAATGATATTAGAAAAAATATGATTTCTATATTAAAGAAAGGCTATAATATTGATGAGGGAAAAAACAAAAGAAAACTTAAAAGGGTCGAAAGTGCTTGGAAAAAGATTGAGAAAGCATATTTTATACGATTAGAAAAGATAAATAAAAAACCAATTTATAATAATAAATTCCTTTGTTATATCACAACAATTGGAAGATGCCCATACTATCCAAAAGAAAATTCTTTTATGATAAATATTTTTGAGAACATTGATAATATTTTATTAACTTGTGCTCATGAATTAATGCATCTGCAATTTCACCATACAAAATATTGGAAACAATCTGAAAAAGA
>CAYUZQ010000078.1:0-2506 GCA_964448815.1 Candidatus Woesearchaeota archaeon | reverse complement strand
TTTGATTTCTCTCCTACACCTCTCGCATCATTTTTTCCAATAGAAAAAATAAAAATATATTCAGAAGGGCAAACTTCTTCGATAATTTCCATATTATTCCTTAAAATTTTAAGAGTACTCTGAGTATCAGTAGTCGTCAACCCAAAGTTATAAACGTCTTTTAGATCTTTACTATACTTAGAATTCATCTTTTCTTTAAGAAAATATCTCTTTAACCTATCTGCCCACCCCCCTTCTTCATCAAAAGCTCCCCAAGTTTCACTACTTCCAAAAACTAAAATCTTCACCATTTCAAATATCCAAACTAGCCTCCTTTGCATTTTCTTGTATAAATTCCCTGCGAGCCTGAACATCGTCGCCCATTAGCATTGAAAAAGTATGATCCGCCTCTACAGCGTCTTCAATAAATATTTTTTTTATTTTTCTCGTCTTGGGATTCATGGTTGTTTCCCATAACTGAGTTGAACTCATTTCTCCTAACCCTTTAAATCTTGTTATGTTTGTTGTTCCCAATCTTTCATTAAGTTTCTTAAGTTCTTCTTCAGAATAAACATAATAATCTTTTCTCTTTCTAACTCTAAACAGCGGAGGAAGAGCAACATAAATGTTTCCATTCTTAATTAACTCAGGCATAAATCTAAAAAAGAATGTCAAAAGGAGAGTCTTAATATGCTCACCATCAACATCTGCATCAGTCATAATTATTACCCTGTTGTATCTCAACTTCCCAATATTAAACTGTTCCCCGACACCTGTTCCGATTGCAGTTATCATATTTGCTATTTCTTCGCTTGAAAGTGCTCTAACAGGATTTGATTTCTCAACATTTAGAATTTTTCCTTTCAAAGGAAGTATTGCCTGATTCTCTTTGTCCCTCGCCTGCTTCGCACTGCCCCCTGCACTCTCCCCCTCAACAAGATAAAGCTCTGTCTTTCCGGTTTTTTTATTTGAACAATCAGCAAGTTTTCCAGGCAGACCGCTTAAAGAAAATGCGGTTTTTCTTCTCACCAAATCCTTGGCTTTTTTAGCAGCCAGTCTCGCCTTTGCAGAATCCAATGCTTTGGATGTAATTCTTTTGGCAACACTTGGATTTTCTTCAAAAAATTCTGACAAAGCAGAGGTAACAACAGAATCAACAAAACCTTTTATTTCAGAATTTCCGAGCTTTGTTTTTGTCTGCCCCTCAAACTGGGGTTCCCCTGTCTTAATGCTGACAATCGCAGTAATCCCTTCACGGACATCCTCCCCAGAAAGCAGTCCATTTTTCAACAAACCTTTTTTCTTTGCATAATCATTAAGAACCCTCGTCAAAGCTGTCTTAAAACCAGAAACATGAGTTCCTCCCTCTACAGTATTTATCGTGTTCACGAAACCAAAAATATTTTCCTGATAACCTTCGTTATACTGAACAGAAACTTCCACAACAGTGTGATTCATTTCTCTCT
Source organism: Candidatus Woesearchaeota archaeon (assembly GCA_964448815.1). Classification (GTDB taxonomy): domain Archaea; phylum Nanobdellota; class Nanobdellia; order Pacearchaeales; family GW2011-AR1; genus CAYUZQ01. Next base: position 1,061 of record CAYUZQ010000078.1, on the reverse strand, counting down.
TAAAATAAATTGGCTTATGAAGAACCTCCTTGGATTTATTAATCCATTTCACAAATTCCATCAAACCGCCTGCAAAAAAGAATTCTTGTTTTTTATTTTTATTTTTATCTTCTAAATAAATTCTTAAACCAGGATTCAAAAAAGCAATTTCCCTGAATCTTATTTCCAAAACTTTGTAATCAAATTCAAGAACAGAGAAAATTTTGTCATCCGGAAAAAAAGTAACTTTTGTTCCAGTGTCTTCCTTGCCACACTTTCCTATAATTTTTAATTTTGTTTTAGCGTCGCCCCTTGAATATTCCTGTTGGTAAATCTTTCCTTCTCTTTTTATTTCAACAAAAAATTTTTTTGATAAAGCATTGACAACAGAAATCCCCACACCATGCAACCCTCCTGAAATAACATAAGATTTTTTATCGAACTTTCCACCGGCATGCAATTTTGTCAGGGCAACCTGGACAGCAGGAATTTTATATCTGGAATGCATTTCAGTTGGTATGCCTCTTCCATTATCTGAAATTGTGACAGAGCCGTCTTCATTAAGTGAAACCTCTATTTTACTGCAATACCCGGCAAGTGCTTCATCAACAGAATTATCAACACCTTCATAAACCATATGATGCAAACCATCCTTCCCAGTAGAACCAATGTACATCGCAGGCCTTTTCCTGACCCCTTCTAATCCTTCAAGAACTTTAATTGATTCTGCATCGTATTTGGTTTTTTCTTCCATTTTCTATTAGACAGCTCTCACTAAAAGTTGATGATTTTTGATCAATTTTTTTGACAAAAATTCAGATATTTATATTAAGTTTAAGTCAATTATCTTTATAAATCTTTCTACTAAAAAAAGCAGTTTATCGTCGGTAAAAGTTAGAAAATAGTTTTTATTTGCTTCTACTTTAAATTTCTTCTTTTTTCTTCTTTTTAGAAATCCAACGAACCTTTCGTCTCTTCATCAGCATATTTTTTCTGCATTTTGAAGAGCATAAATAATTAATCTTTCCACTATTCATAACCAATGTCAATCCTTTATGAACATCATACTCTTTCCCGCAATA
>CAYUZQ010000077.1:0-2533 GCA_964448815.1 Candidatus Woesearchaeota archaeon | reverse complement strand
CTACCGAATATTTTAAAAACTCCCTTTTTCTTTGTGTTTTATCCAGGGTGTTAAAATGATAATCTTCGCTAGATTAATAAGAAATGCCGACAAGAAAATCACCGAGAAAAGGAAGTTTGCAGTTCTGGCCAAGGAAGCGGGCTGCTAAGTTTTTGCCTAGAGTAAACTGGAATGCAATTAATTCTGAAAAAAATCTTAAAGGGTTTATTTGTTATAAGGCCGGGATGGCGTCTGTTCATGTAAAGGACAATACGCCTGATTCTATGACTAAGGGAAAAAAAGTAATTATACCTTCTACAATTCTTGAGTGCCCCCCACTAAAGATTTTTTCTGCCAGGTTTTACAAAGAAGGAAAAGTTGCTAAAGAAATTTTAGCTGAAAATTTAGATAATGAATTAAAAAGGAGATTGAAACTTCCGAAAAAAGCAGGAGAAAAAATTGAAGGCATAAAAACAGAGGGTTATGATGACATCAATGTTATTTGTTATTCTGTTGTTAAAAAAACAGGGATTAAAAAAACACCTGATTTGAGTGAGATTGGACTTAAAGGGAGTGTTGAAGAAAAAATAGATTTTATTAAAAAAAACCTCAATAAAGAAATTTCTGTATTAGATGTTTTTGAGAAAAACCAGCTTGTTGATTTAAGAGGATTAACAAAAGGCAAAGGATTTTCCGGACCTGTGAAAAGATTTGGAATTCACCTTAAATTTCATAAATCAGAAAAAGGAAGAAGGCGTCCCGGAAGCTTGGGACCATGGCATCCTGCACGAGTCACATTCAGAGTTCCAATGGCAGGACAGCTCGGCATGTTTACAAGAGCAGTATATAATAATAAAATAATTGACTTGGGAAAATCCGAGAATAAAAAATTAAAAAATATAAAAAATTATGGAGACATCAAAACAGATTATATTATAGTAAAAGGTTCTGTGCAAGGACCTGCAAAAAGACAACTAATTATAACCTCTGCTCTAAGAGAAGCTAAAAAAACTAAAAAGAAAAATTATGAATTGCTGGAGGTTTTGCAATGAAAACCCCAATTTTATCAATTGAAGGAAAGAAAAAAGAAATGATTGATTTACCTAAATGTTTTTCTCAGGAAATTAGAAAGGATATAATTGCAAAAATTTTGGAGGTAAAGAAGAACAGACAGCCATATTCTCCTTCGCTGATAGCAGGAAAACAATCTTCTGCAAGTGGGAAACTTGTTCACAGAAGACATGTCTGGAAAAGCCAGTATGGAAGAGGGATATCAAGAATTCCAAGAAAAATCACATTAAGAAGAGGTTCACAATTTAACTGGGTGGGGGCTATTGCTCCAAATACAAGGGGGGGAAGAAGAGCGCATCCTCCCAAAATCCTTTCAACAATTAACACGAAAAGGATAAATAAAAAAGAATTGAAACTTGCATTAATTTCTGCAATAAGTGCAACAGCAAATAAAGAAAAAGTAATAAAAAAATATGGGAGGCTCAAAAATAAAAAAATAGACAGTCTGCCTTTAGTCGCTGAATCAAAGATAGTTTCTCTGAAAACAAAAGAGTTAATTTCAAGTTTAAAGAAAATTCTCGGAAAGGATTTATTTGAATTAGCATTGCAAAAGAAAAAAATAAGGGCGGGCAAGGGAAAACTCAGAGGAAGGAAATATAAAAAAACCGCAGGATTGCTTATTGTCGTCGGAAATAATGAGAATGTAAAAACAAATGCTTTTGAAGTAACTAATGCCAAAAGTCTGAGTGTTGCTGATTTAGCTAAAGGTGGGACAGGCAGACTCACGTTGTATACTGAACAATCAATTAAAGATTTAGGGGAAAAGTTAAAATGAATTCATTAAAACCAGTTGTAGTGGATATTGAAGCAAGCGGGGGAAATCCTCTTGAGCACGGAATTTGGCAGATTGGTGCAATTGATTTGAACACAATGGAAGAATTTTTAGAAGAAAGTAAAATTGACGATGAAGATAAAGTTGCAGAAGAAGCTCTGATGATTATCGGAAAAACAGAAGAAGAACTAAGAGAGAAAAATAAACAAACCCAAAAAGAATTATTGAAAAAATTCTTTAAATGGCTTGAGACAAGAAAAATGAAGAATCTTTTGTGTCATCTTCCTGAATTTGACCAGGGATTTTTGAGAAAAAAAATGTTAAAATATTTTAAAGAAGATCCTTTCTGGCCTGATTTTCACAGGGCTTTTGATTTGCACACAATTGCACAAGTTAAATTTTTTGAATTAAATGGAAAATTTTTGACAAAAGAAGATAATAATAGTGATATGGGATTAAAGAATATCTTAAAATTATGTGGGATGAATGATGAAAGAAGAGCAGTAAGAGAAGGGAAAATCTCAAGGGAAGGCAAACCGCACAACGCGCTCGAAGATGCTAAATTAACAGCAGAATGTTTTTCAAGATTAATGTATGGAAAAAATCTTTTTCCTGAATTTAGTAAATTTGAAATTCCAAAGGAGCTGAAAAAATGACAATGAAACCAGTAGTGACTGAAAAAGCAGTTATGCTGATTGAAGCACAGAATGT
>CAYUZQ010000076.1:0-2556 GCA_964448815.1 Candidatus Woesearchaeota archaeon | reverse complement strand
TCCCACAAATATTAATTTTAAAACAAATGCCTCCAAAGTATCGGTATTATGCTTAAGCCCCGTCCATTTTCAGGACTATCTCACATTCTAATCAAAAAGAATTAATAAAAAATAAATAAAAAATAATATTTAAACTTTTGGAATAATTCTAAAATCTCCTTTCTCTTCTGCCAAAGTCCCGTCTGGGCCCGAAAGATTTTCTTGGTTTGTCTGGGTCAAATGGCTTTGCTTCATTAACTTTTAGGTTTCTACCTTCAACTTCTTTGTCATTCATTTCAGAGATTGCTTTCTTTGCACCCTCATCTGGGAGAGTCACAAAACCGAATCCTTTTGACCTGCCTGAAAATTTATCTGTAATGACATTAGCTTCTTCTATTTCTCCGTAAGATGCGAAAAGTTCTTTCAATCCGTTGTCATCAACAGTAAAAGGCAGATTCCCTACATATATTTTCATGTTATCCTCCTTACACTTGTTTCTATCAGAATCAGCTCGAAATTTCTTACCTATCTAACAGTCTAAAATAAGTTGGAAATTAGGGGTTTTAAATGTTTTGGAATGGAAAGATTATAATTAATCTATCTTTTTAAAAGAGGTTTTTCTTTCAACTCATATAAAAAATCTCCGAATTCTAATGCGCCTACCTTAAACATTTGTAAAGGAATTTTTATGGAATCTTTTAATTTGCTATCTGCAAATATTTCTTGTCGCAATTTTTCTTTTGTTGCTCCTGTTTCTATACGTCCTCCATAATGCGCTGAAGTAAAAAGAAATGGAAGTAAAAGGAAAGATAAAGAATAAACAAAGGGTTTGAGGACATTTAAATAATTAAAAGAACTAATTTTACTTGATTTTTCAGAAGGAATCTCTTCTGTATAGTTGCTCAAGCTTTTCATATAAAAAATAGATTGTAACATATTTAAAGATTATTATAATAAAATAGAAAACTCTTTATATTGGGAAATTCTTTAATATTAAAATAAAGGAGGTAAAATGGCAAAAAGTGTTATTGATTGGATAGCATTGGTTCTTCTTGTAGTAGGAGGTCTTAACTGGGGGTTTGTCGGACTCTTTGACTTTAACCTTGTGACTACAATTTTCGGAGCAGGAACTTTTGCAACAATTGTGTATTCTCTAGTCGGACTGTCTGGTGTCTGGGGAATCTACTATCTGTTTAAAAAATAATTTTTTTATTTTATTTTTTATATTTTTGAATTTAATTTTTTTAGTTAGTAATAGAAAGAGTTAAGTAGTTTTGAGGGGATTTGTGATGGTTTTTTCAAGAGATTTTAAGTTAGCAATTATACTCATTAAAATAAAAATTATGATAATGATGAAAGGTATTAAGATGATCCAATCTTTAAGAAAATAAAATGAACCGAAATATAAAAGGGCTATAAAGAGTAATATATATTCAGCCATCCATCTGACTCTTGGGTATATTTTTCTCTTTAATCTTATATTCTTCTCTTTCATTATTTTATATTTCTCACTTTCAAGATTGCAAGGAGGATTTTTGAGAATATCTATTAATGTTCTTTTTTTAGAATTATATCCACAAGATAATATGAATGAATAGGCTAAAATAGAAAAACCTAAAATAAGCGCTAAAATTTGAAAAATATTGTTTGTAATCTTTTCATTTGCATAATATAAAACAATAACAGATGAGACGACCCCTACAGCAAAAACTTCCAAAATAGTTTTATCATAATCTAAATAGCTCTCCGCCATATTAGTTTATAGAAGGGGGGTTTATATTGATTTATATAGAAAGATTTTTGTAGGTTGAGTTCTTTAGAGGAGTTATGGGGAAGAAACTTTGGTTTTGGATTATTGGTATTTTACTTGTTCTTGCGATTATTGGTTCTTTTTTACCAGAAGAAGAAACTGGTAAGGCAAAAGTTTCTACTGGTTCGGTGATTGAAAATAATCAAGAGGAGATTTATGAGGAGCCAGAAGAAACAGAAGATAATTTATTTAATGTGACTTATGTTGTGGATGGGGATACAATTGAAATTGAAACTGGTGAGAGGGTCAGATTGATTTGCATAGACACGCCTGAAAAAGGAGAGGATAATTATGAAGAAGCAAAGGAATATCTAGAGGATTTAGTATTATACAAAAAAGTTAAATTGGAAAAAGATATTTCTGAGACAGATAAATACAATCGTTTGTTAAGATATGTGTATCTTCAGGACGGAACTTTTGTTAATGAAAAAATTGTCAAGAAAGGTTATGCAGAAGCATATTGGTATTCTCCTGACACAACTTTATGTCCGATAATTCAGGACGCTGAAGATTATGCGAAAAGACATGATAAAGGTATCTGGGAAGATGAAGAGGAAGAGGAGGATGAAGATGAAAAAGAAGATGAGACAGAAGAGCAGGAGAATGAAGAGGAAGAAAGCACAGAGGCTCCTTCTGGTTGTCAATGCAATACCGATTTGGATTGTGGAGATTTTTCAACACATGATGAAGCACAGAATTGTTTTGAATATTGTTTCTCTGTCAAGGGTTATGATTTTCACAGATTAGATAGGGATGAAGATGGAATT
>CAYUZQ010000075.1:0-2649 GCA_964448815.1 Candidatus Woesearchaeota archaeon | reverse complement strand
CTGATGCACTGCATTTGAGTGTTACAAAAGCTGATGAGAAAATTCTTATTGGTAAGGAATTGACAAGGGGCTTAGGTTGCGGCGGAAATCCTACAAGGGGAAGAGAAGCTGCAAAGGAGGCTTTAGTTGATTTGAAAAAAGTAGTTAGCGGAGCAGATATGGTTTTTGTTTTGTCTGGTATGGGTGGGGGGACAGGAACAGGTGCATCTCCGGTAATTGCCCAACTTGCCAAAGAAACAGGTGCAGTTGTTATTGGTGTTGTTACAATGCCTTTTGAAGCAGAAAAAGCAAGAATTGACAAAGCTGAATTTGGTTTACAGGAATTAAGAGAAGTGACAGATACGTGCATTGTTCTTGATAATAACAGACTTGTGGATATTGCAGGACAATTACCTCTTGAGCAGGCTTTTGCTGTTGCTAATGAATTAGTCAGTACAATGACCAAAGGAATTGTTGAGACAATTACTCTTCCAAGTTTAATTAATCTGGATTATGCAGATGTTTCAGCAGTTATGAAGAATGGTGGCGTTGCTGTGATTGGCATTGGAGAAGCAGATACTACAGACCGTGTTAATGAAGCTGTAAAGCAAGCCCTTACTCATCCTCTACTTGATGTGGATTATCAAGGTGCTACTGGAGCTTTAATACACATTACCTGTGGTCCTGATTTAAGATTAGAAGAGTTCGATGTTATAGGAAGAACTGTTTCTGAAAACTTAAGCCCAGAAGCGCAGGTCATTATTGGTGCAAGAATCAGTAAAGAATTTACTGGGAAAGTACGGGTTATAACAATAATGACAGGTGTTCGTTCTCCTTATGTATTGGGAAAACCAAGAGAAGAGCAAACAATTCCTTCTTCCAGAGAAATTTCTGATTTAGGTATTGAAGTTTGGAATTAATTTTTTATTAAGAAGGGGAGAAATCCCCTTTTGTTTTTTTATTTAGGCTCATTAACATTCACTTATTGATTGCTTCAAGCCAGATTTCGTCATGGCTCTTCGCTAGGGAATTTATTAATACAAAAGATTCTTTTGAGATTATATTATTAATAGTTCTTATCTCGACGAGCGAAGCGAGGAGCAATTATCTAAACATCCAACTTCTTTGGATTTTTCATTTTTGTAGGAAAGTTTTAAAAATATTAGTTTACTATTTTAATTATGAGGTGGATGAGACTTGCTGGGATTATTGGAATTATTTTTTTAGTATTGAGTGTTGGGTTTTCTATTTATGGAATCATTTCAACTTTGACAGCTTCCCCTGAAGCGATAATGCAGGGAGTTTCTCAGCAAGAAGAGATAGGCATATCCTTGATTATTTTATTTATTTCAATAGCAGTTTTAGCTTTTGCTTCTTTTTTGTTATTTTATTGGGGGTTCTTTAAAATGGGTTGGCACATTCATAATTTTTTATTGAAAATTACTTCTTTAGTGATGATAGGTATTCCTTTTATCATATTAATGATAATTGGAATAGTCTGGGTACAACAAGCTATGTCTGGAGTGATGACTAGTTTAACTTCTTGGCCGGCTTATTTCATGATTTTCATTTTTTTACTTTTTTTAATTAATGTTTTTTTATTTTATATTGGACTAATTAAAGCTGGAAAAGAAATAAGATTTGCTAGATTAGCAGGTATTCTTGGGATTATCGCTTTTATCATTTCTTTTTTAAGTTTTTGCGTATTAATTTATCTTTTTCTCAATCCAATGGTTCTGATTTCATTACTTTTTTCTTTTGCAGATGTTATGAAAGAATATCTTTGGATTTTTATTTTAACTGAAGTTTTTTTAACTGTTCTTGGATGGGCTATTTTATTATTCATATCCCTCTCTCTATTTGATGCAAGCAAGAAATTTGAAAATATATAGACCCAACAATAAAATTTTTAATCAAACATTCAATCCCTTGGGATTTTTCATCTTTTTGTTTTCGTATTGGTCAAAATATAGTATTGTGTCTAAATCAATTTTTGCTTTTCGCGTCATTGATTTTTTAAATTCATAGCCAATTGGGAATAATGCCTCGATATTTATGTTATCTGGAATTCTTAACACTTCTTTTACAATTCTTTCTACAAAATATCCTATCCAGCATGTTGCCAGCCCTTTTTCTTCTATTTTTAACAGGAAATTTTGAATTGCCGCACCTGCCTGTTGCCTGCAGAAAATCTCCCCTTTTTCATAAGTGTTTATTGTTTTTGAGGTTTTTGAGCATGCAACGACAATATATTGTGCCTGAGAAACAAATTGCTGCTGTGTTGCTTTTGCAATCTTCTGTATTTTTTCCTTGTCATCAACAAGGATGAATCTTAGAGTATAATTATTTCCTGCCATTGGAGCATATCTTGCAGCGTCGATGCATTCGATAATATCTCTCCAGTCTGGTTTTTTTGAATTGAATTTTCTTACACTTTTTCTTGATTGAATTGCTTCGTTGAGTTTCATGATTGAATGAGGAGAAGAGTATTTATAAAATTAGAGGTTTAGTAAACTTTAAAAGAATATTTCTTTTATGATTATCAGGTCCCGATAGCTCAGTTGGTAGAGCGCACGGCTGTTAACCGTGGTGTCGGAGGTTCGAGTCCTCCTCGGGACGCTTTATTTTTGAATAATTATTATTTCTTTATGTACAAGATTGGGTTTTTTT
>CAYUZQ010000074.1:311-2657 GCA_964448815.1 Candidatus Woesearchaeota archaeon | reverse complement strand
ACAGGAATTGATAATTTAGAGATAGATTTGGTTGTGCAGGTGGGGCATAATGAAATTTTGCCAAGGTATTAAAAGGATTATAAAACATCTCTTTTTTCCATTCTAATTCTGTACCTCAAATTCACCTTGGCTTGAAATTCGTCCACCTTGGTGTTGTCCTGAATATGTTCTCTTTAATTCTCCTATAACTGGCTCAAAAATAATGTTAAACATTCTTGCACCCAATTCAAACTTGAAATCGTGCTGTCCTTGGTTTTTAATTCCAAACGCTAATTTCCCAGAATAACCTGGATCTGTTTTTGTTGCATGAAAACTTATAGCTCCTCTTTGAAGAGAACTTCTTGGAAAAACAAGAGGCATTAAATATCTTGCAGGCGAGCCTTCTTCAAATTTTATTTTTTCAGAAGGAGAGGTTATTTTTTCAATTGTCTGAACAATTAAATATTCTCCTGGTTTTATTGTTATTAATTTATTTCCATCTGTTATTATATCTCCTAATAGTTCTGTTTGTGGAGAATTTCTGTTTGTGACTCCAAGAAAACTTTCTCCATTTATCTTTTCAACTTTTCCAACCCGTAAATCAAATCCGCATCCTTCTGGATTATTCAATTCTCTTTCTGAGAGCCCTTCAATTAAATTGTATTTTTCATTCAGCTCTAGGATTTTTGCAGCAGATAATGGCATTTTTATTTATCCATCCCTATTGATGCTTTTGCAACATCTAAACTATGTTGATAGATATGTAATCCGTCACTTGTCCCTTTCAGATAACCAGTTCTGACTTCTGGCATTTTTGAACTTTTTTCTTCGTTTATTCTTTGAACAGTGTATTCCATTAACATTACTAATCCCCCAAGATTTTGAGGTAACCCTTCACTTAAATCCCAAGACCTAAATAATGTTTTTATATCTAATCTTTTGTCATTTTCTTCTCCACGAATTTTTAATCCAATATATCTCATACATTCTGTTGAACCTTTCTCATTTTCATTTTTATATGGCCAATCATATCTTTGCAATCCTTCTGCACAACCAATAGTAATGTATCCATGATTTGTTCCATAACCTTCAGTTACAAAATGTTTTATATTCCACTCTAATTGGTCTAATCTTGTTCCTCTTGGAATCCCTTTATGATTTATTTCCTGTTCTTCTGGTATGCCCCTAATCCATGAACCATAAGTATAGTGTTGATTTTTTAACAATGAACCTTCCATTAATTCTTTCCAAAAATAATTTTCTATTTGTTTATCATTTGTTGAAACAATTATACCCGGTCTTGGTTGGGGTGCGAGAGGTCTTGATGTTGGATGAGTCACACAAAAAGAAATATCTGGAAATTCTAATCTAAATTCTCCTTTATAACTTCCAGAGTCAATGTAATTAATTTCCCCAAATTTGATAGCATCTTGAATCGCTTTAAAATACAATTCTCCCAAATCTCTTGCGTCAATATTATGTGATGGTTTTGGTCCAAATTTTTTATCGAATTTTTCTTCTAATCGTTTACGGGTATCAAAAACATTTCTCTTGAATATTTCACCCATTCTTTGTCTTTCTTTAATTTCTTCTTTTGTAGCTTCCACCATTTAAATTAAATTTGTTCTTGTTTTATAAAAATATCTATTCTAAAGTATCTAATTTACTCTATTTTGTAATATAACAATTTATATAAACTACTCATCAATTGAATTTTTATGAGTTCAATTATCAAAGTTGATTATTTGCCTCTTTTTGAAGAGATTAAAGGAGAAGGGGATTTACTAAATCTTTTAAATGATGTTCAGAGAGAACTTAATAGTCTTTCTAGACTTAAAAGTTCTAAATTAAGTTATGTCTTAGAATTTATTGAGAAAGGGGTTTTTGATAATAATCTTATGGTTGGAAGAGGAAATGTAAAGTATCTTGTTGATTTATCTAGTGCTAAGAGATTAATTGAGAGTTATAGGGAAAAATCTGAAAAAGGTTGCCAGTCGTGTGTTGAAAGAGGAGAAGTTCATAAAAATCTTGAGAAATATTTTTATTGCAAATTAACTGAAAATGAAAGGGACATAGATTATAAAGAAGGGCGTTCTCCAAAAATTGAAAGATATTCTGAAAAAGGTTGTGAAAATAGAATTCCTTTTTTTAGACCAATTGATGAAGTTTTAAAAGAAGTTGATTAATTATTATTTTTTAGAATATAAATGTTTAAAAGATATCTCTTTTTCTTATTAGATATGTTTGAAGGAATTAAACAAAATCTTCCAAAAAAAACTCTTGAGGAGACTCTTAGAAATATACAATATCTTTTTGATACTGGTTTTATTAGGGAAATTCCTCAAAAGGAAATAGGTGAGCGTAGTT
>CAYUZQ010000074.1:0-301 GCA_964448815.1 Candidatus Woesearchaeota archaeon | reverse complement strand
ATGAGTTTCACATGGCAAACGCAAGATTAATCTCTAAAAGAGCCACTTGTTTTCATGTTCAATCTGGTAGTATTATTGTTAATGATAAACGGATTATAGGAGAAGGTTATAATGGTGCACCCTCTGATAATGAAAGTTGCATTGAGATGGGGCAATGTTATAAAGAAAAAGTTACTGGAAAAAGATACTCTGTGGCTGGCCGTTGAGTTGTTAATCGCAGATCTACGCCATAGATTTTTAGAAAATAAAGAAATTGATTTTTCTTATAGTTTTGAAAACGGAGATCGATTTAGGGTAAATA
>CAYUZQ010000073.1:0-2684 GCA_964448815.1 Candidatus Woesearchaeota archaeon | reverse complement strand
GTCATCTGTTTCTTCCCCTCGATAATTTCTCTTATATTGATTCCAAAAACATGAAAGATATTCTCAACTGCTGGCAGAATTTGTCTCTCGAGATAATATTCAACATTATACTCTCCTTTTTCCTCTGGGAGTTTTACTTTTTCTCTCACAAGTTTTTTGTTTCCTTTGGTTTCTGCGATATAATACTCCACTAAATTTCCTTGGCTTATGGGTATTTTTTGTTCCTGCATTTTTTTTGCAGCAATAACATGAGGAGAAATTGCCTTATACTCTGAAAGAGGTTTTTTGAGCTGGGTCCGTACAATTAAATCTTCTTTTTCTATTTCTCTTTTTTTTATTTTTTTGATTGTTTCTTTTACATACTCCAATGCTTTTTTTTCATTGCCTTCTTTTAGAATCTGCTGAATTATTTTGTTTTGTACTTCTCTTGCAATCTGGCACCAATCCCGCCTGACTGTTTCAAATCCGCGGATTTTTATTTTTCCATCTTCGTCGATTAGAGCATATTTTTTCTTTGCGCCGATTATTCCGGTTCTTGTTGTCACCCAGAGCCCTCTTTTGTAAAAGCCGTCGAGTTCCAATTCCATGACTCCTGGAAGTTCTCTGTTAAGTTTGCTTAATAATTTTAGAATATCTGATTTAGATTTTTTTCCTGTTAAAAATGCGACTGAATCTGTGTCTGCGTAAAGTACTTTGTAACCCTGCTTTTCTACTTTTTCAATAGTGTCTTTATTGAATTTTCTTACAAAAGCCAATATTGATGCAGAGGATTCTAAGGAGTAGTACCTCGCTCCAAAAAATCCAATGTACCCGTGAGCTGACGCAGACAGGACTTTGAATGCATTGCTTCGCGCTTTTGTTATTACATTCGGGTTTTTTTTATATTCCTCTTTGAATTTTTTTCTTTTTTCAAATAATTCCTTTAATAGTGCAGGGAAAAACCCCGGTTTTTTTGAAAAATAAAATTTGGTTTTTTTCTTTTTGAACTCTAATTCAGGAGAGATGTAGGCGTCTTTTTCTTCTTTTTCTAATAAAGTTGCTTTGGAAATATTGTGTGAGATTATTATGCTCGTGTGCATGGAAGTAAAATCAAACATAGCTATTTTTCCATAAAGTCCCGCTGTCGGTTCAAAAACAAATGCTCCCTCAACTCCCCCGCTGTTTTTTCTTTCCGAGATTTCATTCTGCCCTGGTTTTTTTTCAGGAATCTCATTGAATTTTTCCAGATTGTGCAGAATATAATTTTCAACCTGTTTTGATAATCCGTTTCTGGAAACATCAAACGGGGGTTCCTGCGTTATTTTTGTGATTTCTAAAATATCCGGCCAGAATTTTTCAAACAGCGTTAATGTTAAAAAGGAGTCGTGCAGGTTATATTCGTAATAATCTTTCCATTCATGGGATTCTATTTTTGAAGAATGCTTTATTTTGAAACTTTTTTTTTCATCTCCCAAAAATTCTTTTGCAACTTCGTTCAATGAGAGAGTTTCAGACTGCATATATTGCGAGTACGCTGTTCTTATAAATTTTAAAATATCTATATGAACAATACCGTTTATTTTTCCTGTTAAATTTACCCCGCGCGAGAATCTTGGCTGGCTTTTGTCCAGTCCCAAGGGAAGATTTATATGATTTTTTTCTGCTCTTGCTTTTATGTAAGGCAAATCAAATCCGTCTGAAAAATATCCCACGAGAAAATCAGGAGAGATTTCTTTAACATATTTTACGAATTTTTCTAAAAGTTCGGCTTCATCTTTAGCATATTCCACATACTCTGGTTTTGTTTTAGATTCTTTCCAGGTTATTACTTTCCTGAATCTTTCTGAGACTAAGGAAATCATTACAATTTCTCCTTCTCCTATTTTTAATTTGTCTGTTTCTATATCATATGCAAGAGTTTTCGGAAAAAATTTTTTGGCATCTGTTCCTTTGGCTGTTTCTAGTTTTATACAGAAATCAACGTCGAGAATTTTGTCAATTCCCCCGAACTCTTCTGAATTATTTAATAATTCTCCTGATATTTCATACCAGCGCAGAGGAGAAATTTTTTTTTCTATTATGTAGTGCGTTATAAATCCTAAATCATATCCCCTTCTTTTTTCTATCCCTTTCATATCTAACCTACCTGCAATGTCGTGCAAATCTTTGTAATTTGTCGCGAAAATTTTCAGCGCCCTAACTTCTTTTCCTAAGAAATTTTTTTTGTACAGTTCAATTTTTTCAACTTTTGTCTGCCTGCCTTTCACATCTAATTTTATTTTTTTTATTTTGTCCATAATCTTTTTTATTTTTCCATCATCCAATTTTTTTTCAAGTATAGCCCACAAATAGACTGGACAGGAATCAATTATGCAAATTCTTTTCCTATTGCTGTTCCTTCCAATTATTTTTATGTAATTTTTTTCACGGAAATCAAAATAACTGTAATCTATAGGGATAAAATCTGTTTTCATAGAAATAAGGAGTAAGGGGATTATTTAAAGTTTGAGAAATCAAAAGAGTAAAATTTATATACTACTATATAATAGTTATAATATGAAAAGAGCCAGAAGAGAAACAAAATTGGAAAAGAAACCTTCTTATTTGGAAGCACAGGATATTTTGAGTTTTCTTCATACTGGCGAGAGTTGTATGAGGAATTATGTTGCAGAATATTTTGGAAAAGAAAAAGCCATAGAAGCAGA
>CAYUZQ010000072.1:0-2709 GCA_964448815.1 Candidatus Woesearchaeota archaeon | reverse complement strand
TGTGCCTCTGCAAAATTTAAACTCAATCTTCCGATATCTTCAAAACATAACTTTACCATGCTGTCCATAATTTTTTCCTGCTCATTCATGAAAGAAACTATTTCTTTAGGAATTGAAACAGCATAACTATTTCCAACCAGCCTCATCTTCACCCTGAATTCTTTGTTCCTCAAATTTATAAATTTATTGTATTCCTGCTCATCGACCGGATGAATAATTTTTTCCCCGCACTTCGGGCAAACCACCGCCCTGAACAAAAAACCTTTTTTAACAACTCTCGCTTTCTGCATTCGAGAGCCGCACTTCTTGCAAAGAATTTGGTTATCAAATATATCTGTCATTTTATTTTTTATTTGGAAGTTTTAATAAAATTAATGCCAAAATAAATACTATAGCCGCCAACATATTTTCTATAGATGGGTTGAAATAATTAAAAGCAAAGAGAGCAATAAGTGAAGCTCCAAGAGCTATTAATATATCTAAAACATCGCTTTTCCATTCTTTCTTCAATTTTTTTATGCTCATCGTCGAATATAAAGCCACACTTTTGGTGTGGCTGGGTTGAAAGAAGGTGTACAGAAATGTATACCTTATGTGTATACACAGAAATAGATACTATATAAATGTTTTGGTAATTGGAGACTTAACAAAAGTAGTGATACTCAAGAAAATTATTATGCCATATTTATTTTCTATTAAGATTAGCGACACTACATCAAAAAGATAAATATTTCTAATCAAATCAGATATTTTAAAAACACTTTCCACTTTTTCTTAACATGAAAAAGAGGAAAATTATAAATGCCTTTGGTTTTGTGGCTGTACTGTATTTATTTGTTTTTTCTCTGGCTTTGATCAAAGTTTCTTCTGCGTCCTTGGGAGAAGCTATTTTTTCACTTACTAAAAACGAGATAAGTGAAATAAATGCCTTTGGATTTGGATGGCTTGCGAGTCTGGTAACACAATCCTCCGGTGCTGCAGCCGCAACACTTATTATTTTTAATTTGGCAGGGGTTATCGGACCTGTTATCTTAATTTATATGATAATCGGGACAAGAATCGGCACTTCAATAACTGCACTGTTTGTTGCTTTTTTAGTGCATGCAAAAAGAAGGGATTTCAGACACGGTTTTGAAATAGGGTTAGCGAACCTTGTATATGCTGTTCCTATAGCAATCCTTATGCTTCTCGTCGAATTTTTCACAGGATTTTTTTACAGGACAGGGAACTATTTTATGGTTTCTGATTCCAAATTCACACCTGATTTTATGGGATTAATTATTTCCCCTTTAATTAAGATATTTTCATTTATTCCAGACAACCTAAATATTATTTTGGGAATTCTTATCCTAATTATAAGCCTGAAAAATATCCCGAAGTTCATGATAAACATATGGGGGGAAGATTATCTCAAAGAAAAAATAAATAAATTTTTAGGAAAAAAATGGAAATCTTTCATGCTCGGAATGGGAGTAACTGCACTTTTAATGTCCACCAGCATTACAATTACTTTCTTGATTCCATTGGTAGTTACAAGGATTACTAAATTAAAAAAAGTAATTCCTTATATGATCGGTGCAAATTTGGGGGGGGTTTCAGAAATTGTTTTGGGCGGAATTGTTTTAGGCAGTCGCGCACTTCCTGCTGTTTTTGCATATGTTTCTTTCTCAGTTATAGGCCTGTTATGGATGCTCAACACGGATTTATTATGGAAAATTACAAAATTCATTTCCAAAAAAACACTGCATATTTCAAGAAAAAGGGCTTTGATATTTATTATAACCTTTATCCTAATAGCTGTTATTTTATCTTTTATTTAATTGTTTTATCAATCTATTAAAACTAATCAAAATTACATAAAAATTTCTTATTTTTTCAACCTGAATGTTAAAATATTATTCCGCCAGTAATTCATAATTCAAACATTTTAAAAACTCCTCTTCATAAATTTTGTTATGAAAAAAATAGGAGCAGATCAATTTTGGAAAAAATTTAAAAAATTCTGGGGCAAATTCTGGTTCATAGTGTGGAAAGATGACAGTTTTAAAGGCTGGCTCATTTCAATAATTTTTATATTTATATTAATAAAATTCATTTTTCTTCCAACACTGAGTTTTGTAACAGGAACAACGCTGCCATTGGCAATTGTAGAATCGTGCAGCATGTACCACGACGGAAATATTTTGTCTGATTTTGACGCATGGTGGCAGAGGCACGAATCCATTTACTCTCCTTACATAATAAATGATTTAAAATTTCGGGATTTTGTTTTCAAAAATGGATTTAATAAAGGAGACATTTTATTTGTAATAAAAGCAAACCCAGAAAAACTAAAAGTAGGGGATGTAATAATTTTTAATGGGGGCTCAAATCATCCGATAATACATAGGGTAATAAAAATAGAAAAAAAGGACGGAGAAAAGATTTTTTCGACAATGGGAGATAATGTGGGGCGCGTGCAGTTTTTTGAAGAAGAAATAAAATCAGAGCGGCTAGTAGGAAAAGCTGTTTTTAAACTTGCTCCCTACCTTGGCTGGGCAAAACTGGTTTTCTTTGACTGGAAAAATGACAAAAGCCAGAGAGGTTTTTGCGAGGAGAATTAATAAATTTTAAGAATAAAATAACTTACGTAAGCGAAGCCGAACCGACTCAATAAACTAAAAACTTAAATAATCTGAAACTTACAAGAGAAAGTCTTAAAAAGGGGTT
>CAYUZQ010000071.1:0-2756 GCA_964448815.1 Candidatus Woesearchaeota archaeon | reverse complement strand
AAAAATTAATCTCAAAAAATTAGCGAAAGTTTCTGTGAATCCGAATATCAAAGATGTTGGGACAGAGGCGAATTTTAGTTTCAGAATAGGAATTGAAAAAAGGGCTATTCAGCTTTCTCCTGAAAAGACCAAGGAAAAAATTGAGTCATTGAATGAGACTATTAAAGAGTGGGAGGAAAGATCAGAGCAGCTCGGGAAAGTTGTTCAGGGATTAAAGACAGCCTGTCTTTTAACTGGGAGTTGGCTGACTGTTAAAAACTTTTTTGCAAACACCGGAGGAAAAGCAATTGCAAGACAGGAGGTCATGAGAGGGGATGGGGGGATTAATGATATGTGTAAAGATGCAATTAATGGAAAAGGAATATGGGGAGATAAAGGTTACAAGACGCTCAATGAATGTTTCACAAAACAATCTGATTTTATTGATAACATGGTTGATGCGGAGTATAAAGCACAGCAAACAGTTAACGAAGAAATGAAAAGGATACAAGAGCTAGTTGGTTCTACTGGTGAAAAATTTCTTGGAGAGGAAATTTATGATACTGAAAAGATAGCTGATGAAATACGCCCTTCAATCCAGAATGCGTTGGTTGGAAAGAGCATCTCTAACCCTTATGATGAGATTGCTGAGCCAATTGTAATAAGCGAGGGCGAAGATAATATTGTTTATAATGCTCTATCAAGCAACAAGGAGCTTAACAAAGATGTTTCTTTTGAAGATTTGAGAAAAATTAAAAAGAACCTTTTAATTATAGAAGACTCTTCTGCAACTAAAGAACATAAAGAGATGGCTCAGGCAGAAGTTTACAAAACCCTTTCAGGAATCCAAACAGTTTCAGAAGATAGTGTTAAAATAAATTCACTTGTTAGTGATCTCTCAAAAGCAGGATACAAAAATGCAGATATTTCTTGGGCAGTAGAAAGAGATGCTATTGAAGAAAATTATAACGGATGGGAAATTACAAAAAAGAATATTGTTGGAGATAATGAGAATTATTTTAGTGGGGATAAAAAGTATAATGCAAAAATTCAGGGGTATGGTTCTAGTCAATATTTATTTATCTTAGATTCTGGAGACGGTTCTAAATATGGAGTTGACAAAGCGTTTAAATTTGATGGGTTTGATGCACAAGACAAAATAAAAATCTCTTCTTTAGAGGATAGTGATAAGGATATTGATAAAAAGTTTATTTTTGAAAAACATGATACAGAAGCTTATACAAATGAATACAAGGATCCTAAGTTAACTTATTATGAAACAGAGCCGTACAAGGGGCTTCCTTCTGTTGTGCCTTTTGATTTGGATGAGGGATGGTACGCATATGTTTCGCAGACACTTCCAATTGTTGGAAATATAGGTTCATATGAAGCATCAGGTAGGGTTTCAAGTTTGTATGTTTGCAATGTTTGGAAAAATAATAGAGAAGAAAACAAGAAAGGAGATGATAAATGTACTATGATTAATCTTGGAACAGGACAACCATATAATCAGATTGGAGGAGTTAAAGAAGCAGAGGCACTAAAATTAGTAGGATGCGCTGTTGAGGCAGTTAGCCAAGCTTCCAAGGCACATACATCCGGAGTTACAAAAGTTCAAATTAGCACAGCTTGTTATAAAACTTTTTCTGTAAAAGTAGGAAAGCCAGCAGTTGATATTCCAGATGTGCAGTGCCAGGATTTCATGTCTCCAAAAGATTGTCAGTTGCTCTTCAATGTGTGTGATCCTGTTATCTGCCCTTCAAGCAGATGTAATTTTGGAGGAAGTTACCCTGTTAGTGATGTTATACAATCAGGAATAATTGGGAGCATTGTTTTGTGTCTTCCGAATATTCAGGAAGGAATTTACATACCTGTTTGTTTGTCTGGAATCAAAGCAGGAATTGACGGGCTGATTTCTGTGTTCACTGCTTACAGGGACTGCTTGCAGGAAAGTTTGGATACTGGGAAAATGGTCGGAGTTTGCGACGAGATTTATAGTATCTACTTATGTGAATTTTTCTGGAGACAGGCACTTCCAATAGCAAATCTGGTAATTCCAAAAATAATGGAAATGGCTATGGGGCAAAATGTTCATGGTGGGGGGGAATATTTGGGTGTTCAAAGCGCGTGGGAAAATGCAGGCAAGTCTATGGATTATTTTGTGCAATATTATGCTGCAGATGCTTACACTGCATTTAAGGCAAAGGTTTCAGAAGGAATAAGTGATGCAGTTTGTGATGTATTTATTTCCGGAAGTTATCCTAGTGGGGGAAACTTGATTGACTCTTTGACAGAGCCTGATTCGCCTCCTCAATGGTATGGAAGATTTGACGTGATACCATTCACAACAGCGACTGTTCCGCCCATTTCGCAATATAAAGTATATTACCACATTTATGCCGGAGAAAAATCAAGGGCATACTACAAAGTTTATCTGAAAGGTTCATCTGAAAGTTCTTATTATCAGGATACTGATTCTGATTATTTTGTTGATTCTGGTTACATTCCTGCGGGAAGTTATGTTGATAAAACCCCTGACTTTACTGCTCCTTCTGGTTACAAGGAATTGTGCATTATGGTAAATGGACAGGAAGAATGCGGGTTTGAGCAGGTTTCAACTTCATTTGCAGTTGATTATATCGAGGACCAATACATAAAAGAGCAGGCATTAGAAACAGACATTAAAACAGAAACAGAATGTGTTTCAGGAACTGTCAGTGCTTATAGTTTGTTGACTCCGAGTGTTGAGGGAGCAGCAGGTGAGATGATTAATCCTG
>CAYUZQ010000070.1:0-2759 GCA_964448815.1 Candidatus Woesearchaeota archaeon | reverse complement strand
TTAATAAACCCATTCTGCTTTTTTGTGTCATGGAAAAAAGAGGGCAGTTTTACCTGATTGCCACGATTATAATCACTGCAATAATTATCGGATTTGCCGCAGTTGTAAATTACTCTGAAGAAAAAAGTTCTGTGAAAATTTATGAGCTGGGAGAAGAATTGAAAATTGAAAGCGAGAAGATTTTAGATTACGGGATTTATAACGAATTAGATGAAACTGGAATGGATGCTCTCCTAACTAATTTTATTGGAAACTATTCGAAATACAGCGAGGAAAAAGATTTATACTTCATTTTTGGAAATCGCGAAAACATA
The DNA here is from genome assembly GCA_964448815.1 of Candidatus Woesearchaeota archaeon. GTDB lineage: Archaea > Nanobdellota > Nanobdellia > Pacearchaeales > GW2011-AR1 > CAYUZQ01. Next base: position 2,445 of record CAYUZQ010000070.1, on the reverse strand, counting down.
ACTGTCATAGCATATCAGGAATCAGAAGATGAAATTTATGTTGATGTTGGGACAGGGAATAACAAATTAGATATTTCTAATGGAAAAGGGAGAGACGAATTTTCAAATGTAAATGAAGCAATAATCACTATTAGAGGAATTGGATACAAGTTTGAAATTAAAAACGGAGAAAATTTTTATTTTGTAATTTCTCAAGAAATCGAGGGAGAGCGATATGTTGTCACAAACTAAAAAAAATCAAAGATGCTTCAGCTGGAACTTTTTTCCAAAAAATCGCAAAGGGATAAGCATCATGATAGGGTATATTTTATTAGTTACTGTTGCAGTTGTTATGGGTGTCCTCGTCTATAATTGGATAAAAACGTATGTTCCGCAGGAAGCTTTAGAATGCCCGGATACAGTTTCTATTTTTATAGAAAGAGCAGTTTATTATGAAGCAGGGTCCATCCTGAATGTAACAATAAAAAACAACGGGAATTTTAACATTGCAGGATATTTCATACACGCGACAAACAGTTCTGAACAAGAATTGGCAATGATAGATTTATCTAATTATACCTCCGCAGGACAGGGCAGGGGGGGAACTGTTTTATTTAGCATGGAAAATTCTTTTGAGCCAAATGGAAAACAAAAAAATGTATTTAATTTAAGTTCTGCTGGAATAGGACAAATTTATTCAATTGAAATCACTCCTGTAAGATTTCAGGAAGAAGAAAATAAAATTAGGTTTGTAAGCTGCGGAAATGCAAGGGTTCGGGAAAATGTAGATTATTGGGAAGAAGGAGTGCCTGAAACTTGCGAAGATGGAACCTGTGATGCTGAAGAGTGTGACTCTTGTCCTCAGGATTGCAGTCATGCAGATTGCTGTGGCGACGGAACATGCAATAATGATGAAACTTGCGGAGACACTGATACTGAGCCAGAATGCAACTCTGATTGCGAAGCATGTCCTATAGTACAAATAGAATACATTGGATTTGAAGAATCAGATGAGATAAATAATTGGAAGGAAGACCCAACTCAATCAGCTTATGGAGAAATTCTTGCTATCTCTGGTCCTGATGAATGTAATCCCAAAGCTGGGAGCCATATGCTTTCTGGAACAGGAGATTTTGACCCTTATCTTGTGAGATACAAAAGAACAGCAATAGATGTTACTGGTTATGAAAATATTAAAATTAACGGTTCTATATCAAGTGAAGATACAGAATGGCAGGACAGAATTGAATTTCATTATTATACTGGCTCTTCCTGGGAAATATGTTACCAGGCTGTTAATAAAAATGCTTATACATGCGCAGGATGGGAAAATTTTGAATGCAATGTTAATTTAGATAGCGGAGTAACTGATTTATTTATTGGAGTAGCTTGGAAAACTTCAAGTTCAAGTGAACATGCATTTTGGGATGATATAAATATAACTGGCACAACTGTATAAATGAAATAAATTTAATATTAAAATTTATAAACCCTGAATGCTAATCATTCACATGGAAGATAAAAGGGGGATTTCGCCGGTTATCGCGACAGTGTTGTTAATTGCTATGGTCATAGTGATTGGGTTAATTATTTTTCTGTGGTTTAGCACTTTTATTGAAGATGAAGGAACAAAATTTGGAAGAAACATAAAACTCGTCTGCGAGGATGTTGGCTTTGATGCAAGTTATTCCGGAGGAAAACTATCTATAAAAAATACAGGAAATGTGCCGATTTTTGAAATGAAAATAAAAATTTCTTCAGCAGGGAGCCATGAAACAAAAGATTTGAAAGATTTATCCAGCAACTGGCCTGAATTAGGATTAAATCAAGGAAAGACTTTTGAAGAGAGCGTGAACATTGGAGCTGATACAGATAAAATAATATTAATCCCTGTTCTAGCAGGAAGTTCTGACAAAGGAAAAACAACTTTTGTGTGCGAAGAACAATACGGATATGAAATTACTATTTAATATTTAAAATGGTTTTAGATATTCTAAAAAAAGAAAAAAGAGGAATTTCTGGTGTTATTACTGCTGTAATCATGATTGCTTTAGTAATGGCTACTGTTATAATTGTCTGGGGGGTTGTGGTTCCCTTAATTAAAAACCAGCTTACAGAAACTGAGTCCTGTTTTGGAGTTTCTGGAAAAGTAACAATCAATAACATGTACACCTGCTATAATTCAAGTTCAAATAATCTTCAATTTTCAATAACCATTAAAGATATAGATGTTGATAGAGTTTTTGTTTCAGTATTTGCAATGGGAGAAACAAAAAGTTATGAAGTAAATAATACTGAAAGTATTGTCGCTGGTTTAGGACCTTACCCCTCTGGTTCTGGAAGTGTGAAACTTCCTGGAAAAAATGCAGGTTTAACTTATATTGCAAGTGGTTTTTCGGAAAAGCCGGATTTAATACAAATCGCTCCGGTTGTTAATGGGAAACAATGCGAGCCTACTGATTCACT
>CAYUZQ010000069.1:0-2770 GCA_964448815.1 Candidatus Woesearchaeota archaeon | reverse complement strand
TTAATCTTCTGGCACAAGCGCAAAAAAACTATATTTTTCTTTTGCTTTTTTTGCCAAGTCCCTAACATCTTCTAATTTAACTTCAGAAATATTTTTTTCATATTCATAAAATTCTTTTGCATCTCCGCAGATTTCTGAAGCAAGAAGCCCAATCATCTGGTTTTGCGAATCTTCCATGGAAATTTTATATTGCCCAATCAACTGCTCTTTGACAGAATTTAATTCTTTCTCATCCAGACTTTCTGAAACTTTCTTAAATTCCCCTAAAATTAATTCCTTCACTTCTTCTACATTTTCTTTCATCGTTCCTGCATAAATAAAGTTATATGAAAAATTTTTGTTTATGCTTGAATCTCCTTTAATCGCATAAGCCAGATTTCTTTTTTCCCTGATTTCACTAAATAATCTTGAAGACGATCCTTCTGCCATTAAAGCGCTTAAAACCCCTGCCGCATAATTCTTTTTATCATTTGCTAATGGAACATGATAAGCAAAAACCAAACTCGCCTGGTCCAATCCTGAACGCTTCTCTGTTTTTGTTTCATTTTTCAAATTAAACTTTTGCATAGGAACCTCTCCTTTTTTGTCTCCAAAATTCTTTTCAGCAAAATCAATTATTTTTTCAAATTCAGCGTCACCAACAACGCATAAAATCAAATTATTCGGCTGATAAACCTGCTTAAACTTTTCAACTATCTTTTTCCTGTCAATAGAGTTCACAGTTTCATAAGTTCCAATATTATCTACATTTAATGTCCCATCATAAAGGGCTTTTTGAGTCTCGCCAAGAGCATAATGAAAAGGCCTATCATGAATCATTTTTATTTCTTCAAAAATAACTTTTCTCTCTTTTTCTAATTCTTTCTCATCAAACAAAGGATTTTTAATTATATCACTGAGAACATCCAATGCAATATCCAAATGCTTGCTCGGCATTTTACAAAAATAAGCTGTAATTTCTTCAGAAGTAAAACCATTTAACACTCCCCCATTTCTTTCAATCTCTTCTGCAATTTGTTTCCAATCCCTCGTCGGAGTCCCTTTGTAAAGCATATGCTCAATAAAATGAGAAATTCCTTTTTCATAAAGCTCCTCGTTAATTCCCCCGTTTCTAACAGCAAATGCAACACTCACAATAGGGAGATCTCTTTTTTCAAAAAGAATAGTCATACCGTTTTTCAAAACTTTTCGTTTAAAATTAAATTTCATATTAAGAAATAAAAATTTGCATATATAAATATAATGGTGAATTATGCTGCTCTAAAAAACAAAAAATAAACTCCTACCCCAATAACTATTAAAGCAACTAAAGCAATTATCAACCAAAGCCACCATTTTGATTTTTTTTCTGAAACTGGCTGTGCTTGTTCTGCAACAGGCTGGGTTTTTTGAATTGCTGGTTGACTTGGCACATTTAAAGGAGGCTTCTTTGCTGACTGCTCTTGAGAAGAAGATTGTGCTGTTTGTGCAACGGGCTGCTGAGAAATCCCTGTAGCAGGTGTTTTTTGTAAAGGAGTTGGTTGTACCATCATCTCTTTTGTGAATTTAAATTATTTAAAAATAAAGAAAATCATTTTTATAAATGTTTAGTTTTTACTAAAAATAATATATCTCTCACCTTTAATTTCAAAATCATCTAAAAGATTAAAATTATCCTTAATGAAATTAATAATCCAGTTTCTTCTGACTCTAAATTTTCTTCTTTTGAGCATGCTTTCAGTTGCAAAACTCACTACAACTTTCTCCACCAGAGGAGCGAGCGCTAAAATTAACTTTTTAGAATAATCTCTTTCTAACATCTCTAAAGAATCTATTGTTTTAAATAAAAAAATTATTTTCGGTTTTTTCTGTTTTTTTATCAAGGTTTTTACTCTGTCCAAATCAAATAAACTAGAATGATAGGATTTTCCTTTTATTTTTTCTTTTTTAAAATAAGAATTCATCAACTCAACTAACTGCCCCATGCTCTCAACTGCAGTATAATTTACAATATGCCCGGATTTTTTAAAAAAATTATAACTAAAACCATTCACCCCGGACCCCAAATCAATAACACTTAATTTTTTTGGTAAATCTTTCAAAATTCTCCTGTAAATTTTTTCATAGTCGCCAATTCTTTCTCTCGTAGATAAATGCTTTTTTAAAATCCACTCAGAAGATTTATCTTTTAACGACAAAATCTTTTGACTCGCGAAACCGGAAAAAACTTTTCTCAGCAAATCGCGAGTTAATTTAATTTTCTCTTCATCGCAGTAAGTATCTTTGCCGAATTTTTTAAACGCCAGTTCAACATCTTTTTTTGGGAGCTTGGAAAATTCTTTTTTTTCAGTTATTTTTTTTATTAATTCTTTTTTATTCATTTTCTGCTAATAAATTTATTCTCCTTGATATAAAATCTAAACTTTTCAGGCAAGTCTTTTTTAATGCCAATTCTAAAAGAACTATGGATTTCAAATGCATTTTTGTCTGCTTCTTCTAACCAAAAAACACCTGTTTCACAAATATTTTCCTTATGAAAATCTTTTTTTATTTCCATCGCTTTTGTTAATACGCCAGGACCTTTCGTATTTGCTTCAAAATTTAATGGCTCTAAAGCCCTTATTAAAACAGCTTCGTGTCTGCCTTCTTTTCCAGTAACTATATTTAAAAGCCAGCTATTATGAACTCCGTAAACTAAAATCGTTCCTGCTCTCATGGCCATCGTTTCTCTCAAATCCCCCTTTTTAATTGCTCTTGAAGCAGGATCTTCTTCTCCAAAATAAGCTTCTGT
>CAYUZQ010000068.1:0-2795 GCA_964448815.1 Candidatus Woesearchaeota archaeon | reverse complement strand
GAGGTTCAGGAGAATTTCCCCTGGGTCCAGGAGATATGATGGATTTGCCGAGACTTGTAAAATTTGATATTCCCGAATCAGCTCCACCTTGTACAATAATCTATAACCTTGAAATAAAAAAAGAAGGGGTGCCTTATTCAGTTGTTGATATCTTTGTGACAATAAAATAAATTAACTTTAAAAATTCCTATTTCTTATAGAAAACATGTTAAAATTATACAACACATTAAAAAGAAAAAAAGAAATTTTCAAGCCAATAAAAAAAGGGGGTGCTGGAATGTATGTATGCGGACCTACTGTTTATTATTACGCACATATTGGAAATTTTCGTGCGTATTTTTTTGCAGATATTTTGCGAAGAACCTTGAAGTTAAATAATTATAAAGTGAAACAAGTTATGAACTTAACTGATGTCGGGCATTTGACTTCTAATGGAGACGAGGGGGAAGACAAAATAGAGAAAGAGGCGGAGAAAGAAAAAAAGACCCCAAAACAGATTGCGGATTTTTATTCGAAGATTTTTTTTGAAGATGCTAAAAAATTAAATATTGAAAGGCCGGAAATTGTTTGCAAAGCAACAGAGCATATTGGGGAAATGATCAATTTAATAGAAAAACTGAAAAAAAGGGGATATGCTTACATCGGAAGAAATGGGAATGTTTATTTTGATACAAGCAAGTTCAAGAACTATGGCCAGTTGGCTAAGCTCAATTTGAAAGAGCTGAAAGCAGGTGCAAGAATTGAAATTGATGTGAATAAAAAAAATGCGCGAGATTTTGTTTTGTGGTTTGTTGAAAAAGGAAGCAAATACAAAGAACACGTCTTAAAATGGAAATCCCCCTGGGGAGAAGGATGGCCTGGCTGGCACATAGAGTGCTCCGCAATGTCGATGAAATATCTCGGGGAAACTTTTGATATTCATACAGGAGGAGAAGACCACATTCCTGTCCACCATACAAACGAGATTGCACAGAGCGAAGGTGCAACAGGAAAAAAGTTTGTAAATTACTGGATGCACACTTCCTTTTTACAATTTAATTCTGAGAAAATTTCCAAGAGCAAAGGCAGAATATTTACATTATCTGATTTAATTGATAAGGGGTATTCTCCCATGGACTTAAGATATTTTTATTTATCCTGCCATTATAGAAAACCTTTAAATTTCACATGGAAAAATCTGGAAGCTGCGAAAAACTCGCACCAAAGATTAAAAAACATAATTTCAAATATAAAAAAAAGTTCTGATAAAACAAACAAGAAAAATATTGAACTGGCTAAGGGACAATTTTTAGAAATTATGAATGATGATTTGAATACTTCAAGAGCATTATCATATTTATGGGAAATTTTAAGAGAGGACAGACTGAATGATTCTGAAAAATATAAATTAGCAATAGAATTTAATAAAGTGCTTGGATTAAAATTAGACGAAGAAGAAAAAATTAAAATTCCTGCTGAAATTAAAAAGATTGTTGATGAAAGAAATAAAGCAAGAAAAAATAAAGATTGGAAAACTGCTGATGAGTTAAGGGAAAAGATTAAAAAAGCGGGTTATGTTATTGAAGATGTTGGAGAAGGAAGTAAAGTAAAGAGATTATAGAATGGAAAAATATGTTAATATTTGTGTTTTTGGAGACAGCATAGTTTTTGGAAGAATTGACCCTAAAAATGGGGGCTGGGTTAATAGATTAAAAGTCCATGTTGAAAAACAAAAATTATTCAATAAAGTATTTAATTTAGGTATCCCAGGAGATACAACAGAAACATTATTGAAAAGAATTGAAAATGAATTACAAGTAAGAAAGCATGATATTGTTATAATTCAGATAGGATTTAATGATTCTGCAAAAGTAGACGGTAAAAAAAATGTTCAATTAAATTTATATAAAAAGAATCTCCAGGAGATAATTAGAATATGCAAAAAATTTACTGATAAAATAATTTTTGTTGGATTTAATGATTGTGATGAAGAGAGAACCACTCCTTTACGGACTTTTTATTTTTATAACAAAGAACTTAAAAAATACAATCTTACAATAGAAAATCTTTGCAAAGAAAAAAATTTAACTTTTATCTCAATGGAGAATGTTTTAGATATTAAAAATAATTTAGAAGACGGACTTCATCCAAACGCTCAAGGACATGAGAAGATATTTAAAAAAGTATTACCTGTTATTGAAAAAATAATTGAAAAAAAATGGTGAAAAAAAAGGAATTTATTAGAGATGTAATAGGGGTAATTCTTGTCATCATATTAATAATTTTATTTGGGAATTTTATGGTTGAAAATAAAAAAATTATAATTGTCGCATTTATCTTTTTCTGTATAAATTATATCATCATAATGCGCCATGAGAACAAATATGGCAAAAAAAATTTTCCGTATAAGCCGTATAAAAGCAAGAAAAAGATCAAAGAGAGAATTTGGCTTGGACTTATAGCAGGATTTCATTATTTATTCTTCATTGGAAGTTATAATCATAAAAAATATAATACACAAACATGGTATCCAGAAACAATAGAATGTGTTTTTGGAAATATCTCTCAATTAATAATACTCATCGCATATATTTTCATAGCAGTAATGTTGTCTAAAATAAATTTATATAGTTCTCTTGCATTTATGTTAATTCCGATTATAACAAATATTATAAGTTTGAAAAGAAATTAAAATGAAAAAAAAGAAGTTAGATTTTATAAATTTGAAGTACAAACCAAAAGATGATTTAATTTGTTTATTTAGAATCACGCCGAACAGGATTTCTCTTAAAGAAGCTGCAAATGTTGTTGCTTTA
>CAYUZQ010000067.1:0-2796 GCA_964448815.1 Candidatus Woesearchaeota archaeon | reverse complement strand
TTAGGTGCTGTGTCCCAGACTTCATTCAGTTCCCTGTGTTCAAGAGGAATTTTTGATTTTGTGAATTTCCAGGAATCAGCAATAACATAAACAGGAATTTTATTATCCCTCGCTATGTTTGCAATCACTTCTGAACCGATTTTATTTACCACTCCTTCTTTTGTTATTGCGTCAGCACCTAAAAAAACTTTATCTGCTTTTTTTGTTCCCTGTTCTTTTGACAGTGCGACTCCGAGAGCAGAATCAACAAACATCGTCACTTTTATTCCGGCCTTTCTCAATTCATGAGCTGTTTTTCTTCCCTGAAACAACGGACGGGTCTCTGTGTTATAAACCTCAAATTTTTTTCCTTTTTTCTTTGCATAAATCAGGGCATTAACGACATTCGTGGAATGGCAGTGCGTGAAAATCACATCTTCTTTTTTTATTAATCTAAAAACTTTTTTATTTATTTTATCCTGTGCCTCTTTAAAATGCGAGAGTATTTGGTTTTTAGGAATTTCTTTTTCAGCCAAGTCCAAAACATTTTCCATCATTGGTTCTGTTGGGCGGGAATTCAAGAGTTTATTTTTAGATTGTTTTGTCGGAACAAGAAGGTAAGCATGGAGAGCTTTTTTAGCAATATTTGTAGCCCCCTGAATTTTTACATTCTTAATCTCCTTGACGATTTTGTTAAACCGTGCCTCTTTTGAAACCATGAAGAAAAGAGGAATTTGGGTTATATAAAATTTGCTTCGTGCTATGCACTCAGTTATAAAAAATCTTTAATAAAAATCACAAGGAATTATAGTGATAATAAATTTCAGCGAAGCGTCGTGGCAAAGTCTAACGCAGAGCATATCAATAAGTGAACAAAGCGAACGTCTCAAAACCACAAATATTTAAAAGTGACTTTTGTTTTACCCAAATATGTTAGAATCATTAATTAATCCAAAAAGAGTTGAAAAGGGACCGTGGAAAATGCTTTTTATCGGAATCCTTTACGGCTCGCTCTCGCTTTTGCTCGTCCACTGGCTTTTTTCCAGTGACATTGTTTTATGTGAATATTCCGGAATGATTGTCGTAACTTTCTGCGTTATGTTTTCCCTGCCCTTTATTTACTACACAATAAAAAAAGAAGAAAAACAAGATGAATACACAGAAGGTTTTTTCGGAGTCTGGAAAGCGCACAAAGATGCAATTTATGCATTTATGTGGCTTTTTTTAGGATTCATTATTGCATTTTCTTTTTGGTATATTGTTCTTCAGGATTCAAATTTATTTAATGCACAAATAGAAACATACTGCATGATAAACAATCCAGGGAGCCTTGAAGACTGCATTACAAAATACACTTTCAACCAGGGAGCGGACTCCATTGGAGCAGCAACAAGAGAAATGAGGTTTTTTTCAATTATAGAAAATAATGTTTATGTTATGATTTTTACTTTGATTTTTTCTTTAATTTTCGGGGCAGGCGCTATATTTATTCTTGCATGGAACGCGAGCGTTATTGCAGCAGCAATCGGAATATTCACAAGGTATCAGATAAGTGAAATTCCAAAGGGAATTGCAAAATATATGCTTCACGGATTTCCAGAAATCTCGGCTTATTTTATCACTGCACTTGCGGGGGGCATTTTTGGGGTTGGGGTAATTAAAAATAAAATAAGAGACCGGAAATTCCTGAGAGTAGTGGAAAATACAACAATTCTTCTTTTCATAGCAATAGTTATTTTAATCATTGCGGCATTAATTGAAGTTTATATTACCCCTGTTTTGTTTAAATAATTTTAGTGAATAAATCTTTATATAGGGTTATTTTCTCGGTTTTACATGGAAATAATATTATTAATATCACTTTTAATAAGTTTTTCAGTAACTGTGTTGATTCTCCCGTACTGGATTAGAAAAGCGAGACAATTGGGGTTTTTGTGGGAAGATATGAACAAGTACAAAAATCCGAAAAAGGTCGCTTCTTCCGGAGGGGTTGTGGTTGTAATGGCCTTTACAATTGGGGTTTTATATTATATTGCTACAAGAACATTTTTTTCAAGAGAGGCCTCAGTAAATCTTGAAATTTTCTCTATTTTAAGTGTTATTTTAATACTTGCACTTATTGGAATTATTGATGATTTGTTTGGCTGGAAAGGCGGGGGGTTATCTAGAAAATGGAGGATAGTTCTTGCGTTTATTGCCTCAATTCCCCTGGTTGTAATTAATGCCGGAAATTCCTCGATGAATTTTCCTTTTTTCGGAATAGTGAACTTTGGGATTATATACCCCCTAATATTAATCCCTCTTGGAATTGCAGGCGCTGCCATTACTTATAATTTTCTTGCAGGTTTTAATGGATTAGAAGCCGGGCAGGGAATTTTAATTCTCACGTTTTTATCTTTTGTAGCCTATAAAAATAATTCCCCATGGCTCGCTTTAATTGGTTTGATAATGGTTGCTGCATTACTTGGTTTTTATTTTTACAATAAATTTCCTGCAAAGGTTTTCCCGGGAGATTCTCTTACATGGTCTATAGGAGCACTAATCGCAATCATGGCTATATTGGGAAATTTTGAAAAAGTTGCTGTTTTTGTTTTTATTCCCTACATAATTGAAATGATTCTGAAAATTAGGGGAGGCTTAACAAAACAATCATTTGCCAAACCAAATCCAGACGGGAGTTTGGAAATGCCTTACGAAAAAATTTACGGATTAACCCACTTATCTCTTTTTATTTTGAAAAAATTAAAAACTAAAGTTTATGAAAAAGATGTTGTTTATTTTATATTCATAATACAAATTATATTCATACTTTTTGGA
>CAYUZQ010000066.1:0-2832 GCA_964448815.1 Candidatus Woesearchaeota archaeon | reverse complement strand
TGGGAAAATTAATTCCTGTTGAAGAAATTGAAAAAGAACTTGAAAATAAATTAAACAAAGATGAAATTGGGGACGCAATAACAGAGTTGGAAAAGCACAGTCTTATTTTCAGACCCCGAAGAGGTTATGTTCAGAGGATGTGAGATGAACCCAACATTTGAATATTTCATGAACCACGCCACAGCTCTTGAAGTAGATATAGAAAGATATAAATTTGAAATGCTTAGGGACTTTCTTAATGGAAAAAACATCCAATGGGTAAAAGGGGAATACGGTTATTCTAGGCAAATATGTACAAGGTTTTTATTTGAAACAGCAGAAAAATTAATGCGTGGCAATCCAAATAATAGCAAACGGGACTCTTTTAGAATAGACATAAGATGTGCGAGACACTTTAGAAATAGTTTATTAGTAAAAATAGAGGAGAGATTAAAAGAATATTCATAGTGCATAAATCTTTAAAAAAGCCCTTTTATTTTTTTACTTATGAAAATTGCTTTTATTGGAACGCATGGAACTGGAAAAACAACTCTCGCACATGAACTCGTTTCTAAATTAAAAAAAAGAGGAATTGACGCTGGTTTTCTGAGTGAAGTTGCGAGGGGATGTCCGTTTCCTTTGAATGAAAATACCACTAAAAAATCCCAAATCTGGATAATTCTAAGCCAGATAATTAAAGAAATGGAATTAGAAGAAAAATGTTCCTGCCTTGTTGGAGACAGAAGCGTTCTTGACGGATACTGTTATTATGTGAACAAATTCGGAGAAGCAAAATTTTTAGAGCCAATAATTAAAAAACACCTTCAAACATACACTCATTTAATAAGAATTCCCATAAGAAAAGGGATGCTCACAAAAGACAAGGTGCGTTCAACAGATGAAAAGTTTCAAAAAGATATTGACAAGCAATTTGATAGACTGCTCAAAAAATTCAAGATAAAACATTTGAATCTGAAGGATTTAAAAAACAAAACAGATACAGAAGTAATAAATAACCTCTTGAATAATTTAAATTAAAAATAAAATGCCAGACAACAAAATTAAAATTTTGAGCCTGTCAATTTCGACAGGATAAGGAGAAACGAAATTGCCAGAAGAACAATTCAAAAGACATATTGCATTTAAACTAAGAATAGGGAATTTGTTAATCGGAAAGCCGATATTTGATGAAGAGAGATTTTCATTTTTAGAATTGGGAGATAAAAAGATTATAAGAGTGAATGTAATCGGAAATGTAGTTGAAAAATATGACAGTGAAAGGGAAACGAAATTTTCGACAATGACTTTAGATGATGGTTCTGGCCAGATAAAACTAAAACTTTTTGGAGATGACACAGAAAAATTTAGGGACATAACCCAAGGGCAGACAATTCTTGTTATAGGCGTTTTAAGGCACTGGAATAATGAATTGTATATTTCTCCTGAAATCATAAAAGAACAAGGCCCCAGGTACCTATTAGTAAGAAAAATGGAAACTGAAAAAGATAAATCCAAAAATTATGAAACAATTGCAAAAGAGCAGATAGTTGCAATCAAAGACAGGATTTTGGGGGCAATAAAAAATTCAGAAAACGAAGGAGGGGTGGACACAGACAAACTAATCATGGACTTAAACAATATTTCCCCTGTGATAATCAGTCAGGAAATCCAAAAACTCCTTGAAGAAGGAATTGTTTTTGAACCGCGTCCTGGAAAAGTCAGGTATTTGGGGTGATTAATTAAAATCTTTCAGCGGATCTGGGTATTCAGCATTAATTTGATAATCTCCCAAACCAGCTTCTTTCAGTTTTTCAGCAAATGCAATAGTTCTATCTTCATAGCCTCTATTATCCAAATCAATTGTTCTCGTCCTTACATTTATCCAATGAGTTCTCTCACCAATATAAAATCTTTTTATAGCCACAAAATTATCAAATGAAGGAATGACACAATCAAAAAATCCAAAAGATTTTTTTGCTATTTTAATTAATTTGGACCTTTCTTCTCTAATCCTCTTTTCTTCAGCAACCTCTTCTTGAGATTTATATTTTATTGAAATCATAACCCTCATTAAATTACTTCCTTTAAAAAAATTTCTATACTTTAAACTATATTACAAAATCAAAAATTATCTCATAACTAACTCCTTGTTTCATCAGGTAAAAATTTCTAAAATCCCTAAAAAGCCCTTCGTATTCCCCACCAATCAAATAAATTTTTTTATCAGGAACATTAAAATGTGCTATTAACGCTTTTCTTTTTCTAACATCTAACCAGCTATCAAATTCTCCAATGCAAATATCTTCATCTTTAAAATCGTTCTTCTTAAGGAAGTCTTTCACATTCTCTTTTAACACATCAATTTCTACCTCAAGCAATTCCCTTTCTAAATTTTCTCTATACTTTTGCATAAAAAACTATAGAATTTCCTTTTATAAAAATTTATATACTCTTTTCAAGAGGTTTAATTATGGATTATGAAAAACTTTTAGATGAAACTTATGAAAAAGTGAGGCAGGTGGACACTTCCAGCGACAGATTTGAAATACCAAAAATACAGGGGCACTTTGAAGGGAAAAAAACCATTCTGACAAATTTTTTCCAAATTGCTTCCCACGTGAGAAGAACGCCCGAGCATTTTCAAAAATTTATGTTAAGAGAACTTGCGGCTTCAGGACAAAGAGAAGGGGACAAACTTATTTTAAATATTAAAGTGTCAAGTGCAAAAATAAATCAAAAAATAGAAGAATATGTAAAAGAATTCGTATTGTGCAAAGAGTGCGGAAAACCAGACACTAAATTAATCAAAGAAGACAGATTGACATTTGTGCAGTGTCTCGCTTGCGGAGCAAA
>CAYUZQ010000065.1:0-2885 GCA_964448815.1 Candidatus Woesearchaeota archaeon | reverse complement strand
TGTCTCCAAAACATTCCAAAAATATTGATTTGTTTTCTTTTGTTTTCATATTTAAATCTATATCTATATATTTATATATCTTTCTATTTATATAAAAAATCTTTCAAAAATAGAAACATTTAAAATTAATAAAAAATTGATTTAATTATGTTATTAGAAAAAGAGAAAGCTAAACTCATGTATAAATTAGCGTCTGCAAAAAGAAATTGGGGTTCGAAATATGATAGATTAGAACATTACAAAAGATTTCCAAACTTAAAGATAATCCTTAAGGAATTAGTAAACCTCGGCTGGATTTTACTTTATTCAAAACAAAATTATAAAGCGGTTTCTTTAAATCCAAAATTTAAATCAGAGATTATAGAATTCATTGAAGAGAAAATGCCTGAGATTAGGGGAGTTATCAAATAACTATTTTTTCCTTCTCGCAACAATAATAATTAAGGTAACGATTAATGCTAAAGTTATCAGACTTCCAAATAAAATAAATGAATAATTAAATTTGTTTTCTTCAACAAATACTTTTGAAATTGTTTCACAACCTGTTTCTTCAATTGGTTTGTTGTAAGAATAATCACAATGATTTCCATCATAACATTGTCTTGTCATAAAACCATTAACACATTCACTCCACCCAGAACATTTCCAGTTTGGCTCGCAGAACTGTGTAAAATAAATTTTGTGAGAACCTTGATTTTGAATTTGGTCTGTCTCGTTTTCAGTGGGAGTTTCTGAAATTTTAATTATAAAATTTAATTCTGTTATATCAAATGCCTTGAATGTATAATTTCCAATTGACCCATCTTCTCCATCTAAATAAAAATAAATTAATCCACCATATTCTGATTCTACAACTAAATCATAATTCCCGTCAATGACTTCACTGCTTCCGACTATGTTTTCATTAATTTTTGCTGTAATAAATTCTCCATTAATTGATTCACCATTTGAATAAACTATTTTTCCGTAAAAAGCATGGGGCGAAGGTATTGCTGTTGCAAAACTAATTAGAAATATTCCTAAGATCAAAATTAAAAAATTTTTATTCAGCATTTTTAGAGGCTCTTTTTCTTAGTATCATCACCCCTATTCCTAGAATTAACAAAGTAAATATCAAACCAATTCCCCCACCTGATTTTACAAATCCAATTACTGCTCCTGTAATTCCCGGACTTGTTTCTTGGTTTTCATTTGAAATTAAATTAGTATTTTCATCGTCTTCTGTTTTAATGTTCAATTTGATTGTGTTGTCATTTGTTTGTGTAGTTGATGAACTGGATGATGAAGAACTTTTTCTTGTGGAATCTCCGTTGTCATTATCATCATTATTATTTTCAGGAGATGTTGGTTTGGCAATATCAGTAAAAAAATCTAATTCAGTAATTCCAAATTCTTCAAAAACAGATGTTTCAACTTTTTCTTCATTTACATAAAAATAAATTGTTTCTCCTTTTTCCCCTTCAACTACTAAATCATATTCTCCATTTATGATGTCACTTTTTCCTACTTCAACTCCGTCAATTTTTGCTGTTACTGAATAACCCTTTTCGAGCAAAGTAGTTCCGTCAGAATAATGAACATCTCCGTAAAACGCATGAGGTTTAGATATTCCTTGGGAAAGAACAAAACTAATTGAAAGTAAAAATATGAATAATAGGATTATTTTTTTCATGCTCCCATAAGATTTAGTCTCTTTAAAAGTATTATTGTCGTCAGAACTATAGTTTATGTTATTACTACGGTTGACACTATTTCATAAATTCCATTAGATATTTTGCAAGAATTCTTTTCTTCATATTAAACATGTTTCTTATTAATTCTTTGCCTTGCTGGAATTCTATCTTTGTCCCATAATAATTTATACTATTTCTTGCATACCTTATCCTGCCAAATTCATTAAAGTCAAAATCTTTGATTAATTTTTTAAGTAATTCCCCCAAACAAAAGTGAGATGTTACTTTATACCCGAGAGAAATGCAGAGTGCTTCTAATATTTCCCTTAAGGAATCATAAGCCATGGAAAAATATGCAGAAATGTTTTTTTCATTAATGTCAGCAGATTTTATCGTATCTTCTTTTATGTTTGACATTTCAATTAATGATTTAATAAGTTCTTTGCTAATTTTTGTTCTCTTTATGAAATTATTTTTATAACAATCATTTAAATCCATTTTAAATCCCCCTGCAGTACAATCCCGTTCAAAACATTATTAATGAGATGTTCATTTTTCAAATCTTTAATTTTTTTAACTGCAAATAATTGAAGTTCCCTGTTTAATTTCTTTTTATATTTGTTAATCTGGTTAAAATCAGATTTTTTCTCAGAAATTATCAGCAAATCAATATCACTGCCTTCGACATCTAAACCATGTGAAGCAGAACCAAAAAGCACTATCAAAGGTTTAAGATAAAATTTATTGAGTTCTTCAATTAATCCAGAACCTCTGATTTTCCTTATATTATAAAATATTTTTAAATCCAAATAAGCCTCACTTTCCAGATTTGCTTTATAGAAAATAAAATTTCTTTCTTTTCTTTGCTTCAAAAATCCCTTTTTTGCAAATGAACTTAACTTCGTGCTTGCTGTTGCAGGAGTTATTTTCAATATTCGCGCAACTTCCCTCACATTAAAATCTCTTGTCGGGGATTCCAAAAAGATTTTTAAGGTGTTTAATTCTTTGAACATATGTTTAATTTAATAAACAAGTGTTTAAAAACTTTTACTTTTTGTCAAACTGCATACTTGCGTTTTGTTCTGAAAAAAAAAGAAAAAGAAAAAAAAAGGTTAATATAGGAAAGTTTTGTCTTCTGGATTTAAGAAATCATTGCCGTTCATATCTATCCAATAGGCTTCAGTAGGTTCCATGTAATCTGCACTGCTATTT
>CAYUZQ010000064.1:0-2887 GCA_964448815.1 Candidatus Woesearchaeota archaeon | reverse complement strand
AAATTGCGAATGTTATTTCAGTAAAGAATTTTGAGGATTATTTATTTATGGCGACAAGAAAAGGGCAGGTTAAGAAAATTTCTTTAAGTAATTTTTCAAAGCCAAGGGCTTCAGGAGTCAAGGCTATTAATCTTCCTGCTGATAATTCAGATGTTTTAATTGGAGTTGAGCTTGTGAAAAAAGGGCAGGAAGTTGCTCTTTCAACAAGAAAAGGACAGGCGATTAGATTTAGAAGTGATGACATTAGGACAATGGGAAGAGCGAGTTATGGTGTTACTGGAATAAAAATGAAACCAGATGATGAAGTTGTTAGTTTGGAAGTTTTAGATACTCAGGCAATTTTAACTATCACCAAAGAGGGGTATGGAAAAAGAACTGCGGTTAAAGATTACAGGAAAACAGCGAGGGCAGGAAAGGGGGTAATTAATCTGAAAGTCTCTGAAAAAACAGGAGAGGTTGTTGCAACTGTTTCTGTTAATAATACAGACAGCATAATTATCACAACTGCAAAAGGAATTGTCATAAGAACTTCTCTAAAAAATATAAGAGTTATGGGGCGTGCTGCACAAGGTGTCAGAATTGTCAAACTTCAGCAAGGTGATTATGTTACTGATTTGATTCGGGTTTTGGAGGATGTTGGTGTTAATGGAGATTAATTAATATGTGTAGATAAAAAATAGTAGTTTCGTTTAATAAACGAAACTAAGCATTGAGTATATTTAAACTTTTAGTAACCAAAAGATTTATAAATAAGTTACCATTCTTTATGTGTATGAATATTAGTAAGGAAGATTTACTAAGGATTAATCATGGATTTGGTGGAAACCTCAGAAGTGGTTCAAGTATTGATTTTGCTGTTGATGTTCAGCAAAATAAGAAACTCGGGATATATAAGAAATTAGCTTATTTGTTTCGAGCAATATTGGTTGACCATCCATTTTCAGATGGGAATAAAAGAACTACAACTTTCATTGCTTTTGCATTTGCAAAAGAGAATAATAAAGAAGTTGATAGAGACTTGTTGGTCCATCATATAGTTTCAATAGCAAAAAGAAACATTCATGAGATTAGAAATATAGAGTGGAGATTAAAAAATGCAATCAATTGAAATCAAAAAAATATTGAAAGAGAATAAAGAAACCTTTGAAATTTTGGAAAACTATGATAAGACAGGAGAATTGCCATTTCAAAGAAAAAGGATAGATATAACTTTATCAATGAATACTATAAATAAGCTTAAGAAGATAAAAGAAAAAACAGGCAAGCCGATTTCACATATTATTGAGGAGAGGATTGAAGGATAAAAATATACATTTTTAAGAATATAAAAGATTAAATAAAGGTGATTTAATTATTTAGTATGGTTGAAAGACAGGTTGAGGATAATAAGGAATTAGTTCAGCAGCTTTTAAATGATGTAAGAGCAGGATGTTATGAAGGTTGTGCTGTTAGAATTACTGCCCAGAGAACAGGAGGAACAAATTATAAAGTAACTGGCCCTGTTTACACAATTGATTTAAGAGGTGAAAGGATTCAGATTGAAGAAGCACAGGCAATAGAAGGTGTTCCTTTTAGTGAGATTCGAGGTTATAAGTGGTTGGCTTGATGTGGTGGAGAGTGATTAAATTTTTTAAGGATGTTTAGAGTATAATAATTTTTAAAAAGTTGTGGGGGATTTATTTTTATGAGAGTTATAATTGATTCTGAAGGAGAAGTATTGGTTTTTCCTGAAACTATTTTAGAAGGTGATTCTTATGTTGATGAAATGGATAAAATTAGAAGAGGGGAATGTTTAAGTGTTCCTGTTTATAGGGGCCATGAACAAATACCTGGATTAAATGCTTTTATTAGAAGGTCAAATAGAGGAAAGTTTGGAGACGGAGTTTTAAGAGCAGGTTATGATAGAGGATTTATCCAGAGTAGTAAAAGATTAAAAATTGAGATAAGCCCAGAAGGATTTAGTCAAATTTGTTTGACTCAAGGAGGAGCAGATTATGTTAGTACTTCTAAATCTGGAGTCAGGAGAATAGAGTTTTGGGCTACTTATGCTGACCAAAATCCTTTTAAAAATTTAAGAGGATAGGAAAGTTTTTGTAGTTTGGTTTCTTGGAATTATATGAAAGATGTTTTGTTTATTTGTAAGAGCAATATTAATAGAAGTCAGCAGGCAGAGGGTTTCTATAATGCGTTTACCAGTGGTTCTGGAGCTATTAGTGCTGCTATAGAATTAGATAAAGATTTGCAGGAGACTTCAAAGACAGGGATTATGTTGATGTTAGAAAAAGGGATTGATATTTCTGGGAAAAAGTCGACGCTTATTAATAAGAAGATGTTGGAGGGTGTGAAAAAGGTTGTTGTTATCTGCCCCAAAAGTTTTTTGCCAAAATATGTTTTAGAATTTGAGAATATTGAATTTTGGAATATTAAAGACCCTCATTATTCTGGGATGGATGATCGAAGGGCGATTCGGGATGAGATTGAGAAGAGAGTTAGGGAATTGATTGCTTCTAATTGAAAGTGTTTGAGGGGAAAGTTTAAAGGTTTGGGATTCTAGAAAAATAATATGGTTGTGAAAATAACATATTTTGTGCATGGAACAACAATTGATAATGAGAAGAAACTTTCTACTGGACAAGCGCAGGGGGAGCTTTCTGAACTTGGCGTGAAACAATCTGAAGAGCTTTTGAGTCAGGTTGAGGATAAGAGTTTTGATGTTGTTTTTTGTTCTGATTTAAAGAGGGCTGTTGATTCTGCGCAAATTAGTTTTGGTGGGAAATTTGAGATAATTCAGGATAAAAGATTAAGAGAGTGTGATTATCGGGATTTGAATCAGGCAGATGAAAATTAAGTTGTTAATTCTGAACATATTAGTAGTGCTTTTTCTAAT
>CAYUZQ010000063.1:0-3046 GCA_964448815.1 Candidatus Woesearchaeota archaeon | reverse complement strand
AATTTATTCAGCCTTCCACTAAATCAACTGCTCTTGTTTTAGAAAAAATTGCAGAATCACAGGAATCAGCAAATTTAGAACAGAACATTTTTCCAATTTCAACAGACACTGAAAAAAAAGAAGGCGGAGCAGAGTACACAACAGTTCCATACGAGCAAAAATATTCCTCTGGTAGAGAAGAAGAAATTAAAATAGGGGAGACAAATTTTTTAATCAGACCATCTGCAACAATAAAAGTAGATACAGCGAGGGCAAATTTACGCCCAGAGACAGGACAAACTTTTCAGATTAATCCTGAACTTCAAACTTTAAGGCAATCAGGAACAGAAAATCCTGAAGAGGAACTTTATATTAAAGCAGGAAGATTAGAAGAAAATAACGAACTTCCTTTTGAGAGAGAAAGAAAATATAAAGGAAGGAAAATTTAGATAAATGCAATTAAACAAAATAAAAAGAAGTTTTATAAATAAATCTTCATTAAAGTAGACATGGAAAAAAAGGGGTACACTATCAGCGACATTTACCAGGGGGGGTATTCTTCTCTGAATCCTTCTTATGGAAATCTTTTTATAGGATATCACGCTGCAGCAGGAGAACTCGGAGCTCCGACAAAACCAGATACTGCGAATCAAATTCAGCAGGTTAACCAATTATTAAATCAGGGAATAATTCCTATAGAAGTTGGAGTTTTAGATCCAAAAATTTTTGAACAAATTCCTAAACAACACTTCAAAGAAATTGGCCGCCAAGCTGAATTAACTGGTGCTAAGATTTCTGTTCATGCACCATTAATAGAACCTTCTGGAATAACCGAACAGGGATGGAATGAAACGAACAGAGAGCTTGCAGAGAGACAGCTGAACAGCGTCGTTGAAAAATCGTATGAGATTGACAATAAAGGAGGGATGCCAATAACAATACATTCTGCAGGAATTCCAGGAAAAGAATATAAAATGACTCCTGAAGGAAAAAAGACAGAAAGATTAATTGTAATAGACCAGGAGACAGGAAAAATGTCCCCAATGGAGGAAGAAATAAAATATTATCCGAAAATGGAAACTCTAAAACCAGAAGTTGAAGAAAAAATCCAAAGAGGAGAGATAACCAAAGAAGAAATATTCCAGAATAAAGAAAAATATTTCCAACGAACTCCACTCTCGAAAGGAGAAGTTTACTCTCCTGAAAGAGAATTAGAAGCATTAAATAATACTCAATGGGACAATTCTCTTTCACAAGTTGTTTTTTACAAAGAAGGAGCAGACAGAATTTTGTCTGAAAATGCAATACAAGTTCAACATGTGATGAAAGAGTTAAATGAAAATGGTCCAGGAATATTAGATAAATTTCCTGAAATGCAAAAAGCATGGGGGCATGTTGAAAACGCTCAGACGTATTTAGAAAATACCCAGCAATATTTAAATGGATTATTTCACAAGGCGTACAAATATGGTTCAGATAAAGAAAAAAGATTCTTAGAAGAAGCATCAGAGCAATTTAAAAAAAATTTGCCGAAATCATTCGACCCTGTTCAGGAATCTAAAGCAATTCAGGGATTGATTCTAAATCTAAAGCATGTTCATCCCAGCTTATACGTTCCTATAGAAGATTTTGCTGTTGAGCATTCTGCAAAAACTTTCGCGAATGTTGCATTTAATGCTTATGACAAATTTGGAACCAAGGCTCCGACAATTAGTATTGAAAATCTCTATCCTGGTATGGCATTTGCTTATGGAAAAGAAATGGACAGGCTGATTATGAATTCAAAGAAAAAGTTTGTTGAAAAAGCAGTTGAGAAAGGATATTCTGAATCAGTTGCAAAAGAACAGGCAGACAGGATGATTGGAATGACTTTTGACCTCGGACATTTGAACATAGCAAAAAAAAGCGGATTCAAGGACAAAGATTTGATAAAAGAAGCTGAACAAATTGCAAAACATGTAAAGCATGTTCACCTGGCAGATAATTTTGGTTATTCAGACAGCCACCTTCCCCCTGGAATGGGAGATGTTCCAAATAAAGAAATTTTGGAAATGTTGGAAAAAAAAGGCTTTAAAGGAAGGAAAATTATTGAAGCAGGTGCTTTTGCTGCTAATTTTGGCTCCCCTTTTTCATATGTTTTAGAAGCAATGGGTTCCCCAATTTATTCTATGCACATGACTCCTTACTGGAATCAGGCTGTAGGATTACAACAAGGGTATTATTCCGGGATGGGAGCAATTTTTCCAAATGTTAATTATCAAACTTTTGGAGCATCATTTTCCCAGGTTCCAATGGAATTAGGCGGACAAATGCCAGGAGCAGGCGGAGCAAGAATGAGCGGGAAGCCAATGGAATAAATTAATGTTAAGATATCAAATAAATTTAAAAAATATCTTCTCTTTTTTAAAAATGGATAAAAATTCCGCTAAAGATTTTTTTGTTAATCTTCTTAGGGATGATAAAAAAGAATTAAGAATAATAATCTCTATAGCTACGCTTGGGGCTGTCTTATCAGTGTTCATTCCTTACATATACGGAAGATTATTTGACCTGGCTTTGATACCGAATACGACAATAAGTTTGCTTTTTTCTCTGATAGGAATTTGGATAATACTAGGATTGATTTCAAATTATACCTCGACAAAGACGGCTGTTTTGGGAGAAGTATTGGGTGCCAAAACCTCTTTGAAATCTGAAGCAGAAGCATACAGCCACTTTCTGACACTTCCAATTTCGTTTCATAAAACAAAAAAAGCCGGCACAATTATAGAAAAAGTTTCAAGAGGTTCATGGAATATCCAGTATTTAATTGAAATCATTTCAGACATTCTTCCTTCTGTTTTATTCCTGATATTTGCATTAATAGCGATGGTTATTATCAAATGGGAGCTTGCTCTGATTATTTGTTTTTCTTTTGTGGTCTATTCATTTGTTACAGTAAAAATGACGAAGCCTGTTCTCAAAAGCCAGAAAAAAATGCATAAAATTTTTGAAAAAGAATATGGGAATGTTTATGATAAACTTTACAATGTTTTCCTGGTAAAAAATTTTGCAATGGAAGAAAATG
>CAYUZQ010000062.1:0-3098 GCA_964448815.1 Candidatus Woesearchaeota archaeon | reverse complement strand
CTTACTAACTTACTTAGTAAATTAGTTATTAAGAAACATTTATATATTAGATTTTCTTCTGACTTAAAATTAGAGGGTGTATGAAAAAATATTTACTCCTGATAGAGGATGAGAAACTTTGGGAAAAGTTTAAAGAGATTATTAAACAGGATATAAATACAGAGGTTCTTAAATTGATAAAAGATAAAGTTGACTTGGGGGTAAAAAAAAGTGGGAAGTAAAAAGGGGCAGGTCACGATTTTTATTATAATCGCAATTGTTATTATTGGAGCAGTTGTTAGTTTTTTTATATTCAGGGATTCTTTTAAGAGCAATCCAATTCCTGCAAGTATAGTGCCTGTTTACAACAGTTTTTTATCTTGTTTAGAAGACGAGGCTTTAGTTGGAATAAGTGTACTGGAAAGCCGGGCAGGGTATATTTCTTTGCCTGATTTTGAGCCAGGTTCTGAATATATGCCCTTTTCCTCTCAGCTCGATTTTTTAGGAAATCCAGTTCCTTATTGGTATTATGTTTCTGGAAACAATATTCAAAAAGAGCAGGTTCCTTCTGAGGGAGATATGGAAAAGGGGCTTGAGGATTTTGTCGAGGAGAAAATAAGAAATTGTGTTTTTGAAAATTATTATGAGCAGGGTTTTGAGATTATCCAGGGAGAGCCAGAAGCTAAAGTAAATATTAGAAATAATGAAGTTGAGGTTAATTTAGATATGAGTTTTGGCGTTAATAAAGGAGAAGATAGTGTGGTTGTTGAAAACCATAATGTGGTAGTTAAATCAAAATTAGGAGCACTTTATAATTCTGCCAAAAAAATTTATGAGAAAGAGCAAAAGAGTTTATTTTTAGAAAATTATGCTGTTGATACACTAAGACTTTATGCTCCTGTTGACGGTGTTGAGATGACCTGTTCTCCTATGATTTGGAATGCTGATGAGGTTTTTGATGAGTTGAGGGAGGCTATTGAAGCAAATACTTTGGCACTAAAATTAAAAGGAGGAGATTATTCTTTAAGAAAAGAGGAAAATAAATATTTTGTCGTTGATGTTTCTGTTGACGAAGATGTTAGGTTTTTGAATTCAAAAAACTGGTCCAATGCTTTTGAAGTTTCCCCTTCTGAAACAAGCATTTTAATTGCAAAACCAGTTGGAAACCAGCCAGGGTTGGGGATTTTAGGTTTTTGTTATGTGCCTTATCATTTTGTTTACAATGTCAGGTACCCTGTTTTGATTCAGGTTCAGAGTGGAGAAGAGATTTTTCAGTTTCCTATTGCAGTTGTTTTACAGGGCAACAGACCGAGAGAAGCCTTGGATGTTAGTGCTGCTGAAATAGGGCTTCCTGAATTATGCAAGTACAAAAACACTTTAGTAAATGTGAATACTTATGATGCAAGTTATACTCCTGTTGAATCAGATATTTCTTACGAATGTTTTGGGACAGTTTGCAATATTGGAAAAACAGAGCAGGGTAAATTGTCAGAGAAATTTCCGCAGTGTGTTAATGGTTATATTTTAGTAAATGCAGAGGGATTTAAAGACTCCCAATATTTATATTCAACTACCGAAGAAGGAGAAGTTGATATTTTCCTAGACAGGCTTTATGAGCGGGATGTTGAATTGAAATTAGACGGGAGAAGTTATAATAAGGACGCTATCATTAATTTTATTTCAGACAGGTCTTCAAGCACAATTGTTTATCCTGAACAAAAAAGCATTGAGCTGAGCGAAGGGCAGTATGAAATCCAGGTTCATATTTACGAAAACTCTTCTTTGAGGTTAGATGAAAGTGTTCATGAGCAGTGTATTGAAATTCCTAAGTCTGGATTGGGGGGTTTGTTTGGATTGACAGAAGAAAAATGTTTTGATATTAAAATTCCAAGCCAGATTATTTCAAATGCATTGTCAGGGGGAGGAACAGAAAATTATTATATTTTAGAATCTGAATTAAAGGATTCAGATGTTATTGAAATAAATGCCGGAAGTTTACCATTGCCAAAATCAATTGGACAACTGCAGGACAATTACTTATTATTTGAAGGTAAAGATTTAGATATTTATTTTAAATGAAAACGAATTTAAAAATTAAACAATAGGAGTAAAATGAAAATAAAAAATAAAATCGGAATTGGAATGTTTTTGTTAATCTGGATTTTATTGATTTCTTTTAGTTCAGCAGCATATGCAAGTTCTTCAGGTGTTCAGTATATTCAACCTGGCGCGGGATTTTTTTCAGATGGTTATTGGCAGCCAGATAGTTCAATGTGCGAAGCTGGACAGGATTTTGTTATTCAGATTACTCCTTTCGGATGCACGCCTGCTGTTGTCAGAAGCGATTTGCTTGAAGAGCAGAATGTTCCTGTGTTCTGTCAGTTGGGCGCAACAAAAATTAATCCTTTAATTGATGTTGAAGCAATTGAAAGCATGTCTTTTTACGGGGAATATTCTAAAGAGGTTTCTGGTATTGGTTTTCATCCTGCACAAGCAGCGTTAGGGGTTAGTGGTAATTTGAACTCTCCTGTTTTAAATAATATCGGCTCTGTTGTTATTGTTTTGAAAAAGCAGGAGAATGAATCAGCAATGCCTGATTTTGTTCAGGGCAATTTAACAGCAAAAATAAAATATGATATTAAAAATGCTTTTGGTATTGGAAAAGCAAGTTTTTATCTTCCTGAGATGAGTGAAGAAGATTGGGAAGAAAAGCATACGCAGTATAATTTTTGGAGCGGGAGATTTTATTTGAGGGCAGAAGCAGTTGACAAAGAGGGGGCAGTAATTTCTATTTATGACGATACCAGAAAACTTTCAAAAGTTAATTTGGAAAAAGGGGGAACTTCTAAAATGATTTATCTTCCTGGTTTTGATTGCTTGGCAGGATTGGAATTGAAATTAGATGGTTTGGAAAACCCAGGTACAAGAGCCAAATTAAATATTAATGGAGAAATTGTTGAAGTTGCAGAAGATGAAAGATTTTTAGAGAACAGGTGCTGGGTTAGTAAAAAACCGGAAAAGAACGGGCTTGACCAGACAGTTACAATAAGATGCAATGAAGATGAAAACTCTGGTTTTTTGTGGAGCAGTAAGCCTTTTGAATTAATAATTAAGCCGAA
>CAYUZQ010000061.1:0-3134 GCA_964448815.1 Candidatus Woesearchaeota archaeon | reverse complement strand
CGAACTTAAATTAATTACAAATAAAAGAGCAAAATGCTATTATGGAATCTATGACTGCGTTTTTGATTTAGAAGAAGGAAAATTAATGACAGACAAGAAAAAAGAATATTCAACTGAACACGCCACAGACTGGAAAATTGGGCAGACGTATTATATAAAATGCGAGGATGACTGGGGCAATTCAAATGAAGAAAATTGCGCAATAATTGTTGAGGCGAGTTATGATTAATGAATTTACCCAAAAAATGCTGAACAATTTAAGAACTCCGTTAAATTCCCAGAAAAGTTTTATAAATAAGGATATCGTATAACAAACATGAAAAAATCAGGTGATAAAACGCAAAATCTTTTTGGAAAAAAGGGACAAATTACTATTTTTATTGTAATTGCTGTCGTGATAATTGCAATAGGAATTTTGGCGTATCTTTTTTACCCGCAAATAAAACCAAATTGGGGGGAGCCTGAATCTCCTTCTGATTTTATACAAAGCTGTATTGAAGAAGAAATTGAAAACAGCGCGGAAAAATTATCTTTGCAGGGAGGAAGCACAAATCCAGAGCATTACATTGTTTATAATAATGAGAAAATAGAGTATTTATGCTACACTAATGAGTATAACAAACTGTGTGTCATGCAACAGCCAATGCTAAAACAGCATATTGAATCTGAAATTAAAAATGAGATTAAATCCCAAGCAGAAAGTTGTTTTGATGAATTGGAGGAAAGTTATAGAAAAAGGGGTTATGATGTAAATTTGAAAAAAGGGGGCACAGGCATTGGACTTTTCCCGAAAAGAATTGTTGCCACATTTAATTATTCTTTAACTTTGACAAAGGACAGCTCAAAGCAATATGAATCATTTAGAGTAGTTGTGAACAATAATCTTTATGAATTAGTAAGTATAACAGATAGTATATTAAACTGGGAAGCGCGTTACGGCGACGCTGAAACAACAATCTATATGAACTATTACCATGATTTAAAAGTTGAAAAGAAAAAGCAGTCAGATGGTTCTACAATTTATATTTTAACAGACAGGAATACAGGAAGTAAATTTCAGTTTGCATCAAGGAGCAATGCATGGCCTCCGGGATATTAAGATGATAGGAAGAAAAGCACAGGAAATATTTGAAGAAACTCAAAAAAGATATCAGAGAGCTTTCAAAAAAGCAGAAGGTAAAGCAATTATGGGAACCAATTTTCCAGTTCAAACCTATGAATTAATTATAAAAAAGGAAATTCCTAATGAGACATTTGGGGGTTTAATAGATCTAGGAATTTTGGTAAGACAATTTGTTTATCTTCCTGACATTTCACAAACTTTTTTAAAAATTTCATGTTTTAATCCGCAAAATTTAATATTCATAATCGGAAAAAGAAATTATCTAAAAGAAATAGGAGAAAGATCAGGAGGAGATTATACAATAAGAGATTTAATTTAAAATGAAAAACAAATTAATATTATTTACCTTGGGAATTTTCTTAATTAGTATTTTTTTAATCAGCAGTGTTTATGCAGCAGAAGTTTCATATTGCTGTGAGAAAACAAAAGTTGAATTAGATGGGAGCGGGGGGGCTTGGTGCGTTAATGCCCCAAAAGATGAGTGCGATACTAATTTTAGAAAAGTTCCTACATCCTGCGAAGCAACTTCTTATTGTAAATTAGGATGTTGTTATAACAGTCAGGAAGGAACTTGTTCAGAAAATACCCCTCAAAAAGTCTGTGAGGACAACAACGGAACTTGGTCAGGAGATAGTGCAAATTGTGATATCCCCCAATGCTCTTTGGGATGTTGTTTAATTGGTGACCAGGCAGCTTTTGTAACACAGACAAGGTGTAAAAAATTATCTTCTGCGTATGGATTAAAAACTAATTTTAGAACAGACATTCAAAGTGAAATGGAATGCATCTTAGGTGCGTCATCTGGTGTAAAAGGAGCGTGTGTTTTTGAAGAAGAATATGAAAGAACTTGCCTGTTATTAACAAAAGGAGAGTGCTTAGAAAGGGCAAGTTCTGATTCTGATGTGGAATTCCACGAGGGATATTTGTGCTCTTCTACTGATTTGAACACTAATTGCGGACCAAGGGGAGGAACAACTTGCGTCGAAGGGAAAGATGAAGTTTATTTTTTAGACACATGCGGAAATTTGGCGAACATATATGATTCTTCAAAATTAAATGTGCAAAGTTATTGGGAGAAAATAATTGGAAAAGCGGATAGTTGCAATTCTGATTCATCAAATGCAGATAATCCAGGTTGCGGGAATTGTGATTATTATTTAGGAAGCACTTGCAAGAATTATGAAAGAGGACAAGATACAAAACCAACTTATGGAGATAATATTTGCAGGGATTTAAGTTGTGAATATGATTCAAATGGCGACGGAAAAATTAGTTCTGATGAAAAATATCAGCATGGAGAATCGTGGTGTGCAGTTATAGACAGTAGCAGTAAAAAATCTGGAGTTGTTGTAAGTGAGAATTGGGACCCTTCAAAATACAATAAACCAGGAAGCAGGTATTTTAGATTAATTTGTTACAATAATGAAGTCCTTGTTGAACCCTGTGCTGATTACAGACAAGAAGTTTGCCTTCAGTCATCAATTCCTACAACAAATGGAGAATCATTTAAAACAGCTGCATGCAGAGTAAACATGTGGCAGGATTGTGTTTCTCAGGATAATGAAAAAGATTGTGAGAACATAGACAAAAGAGATTGTAAGTGGGTAGTTATTGAAAAGGCTAAAACAGTATGTGAAGAGGATTTTCTTGGAGATGATGATTGTAGATTTGTAGAAGCTAAAACAGCATGTGCTCCTTCATATGCTCCTGGATTTGATTTTTGGAATACAAAAGGTGATGCTGAATCATTTTGTTCTCTTGCAAGCACAACAGTCACTGTAAAATATGAAGAAAAGTTCGGAAAAGATAAACATTGTGTTGAAGGTTGTGACTATGTAACAGAAATTGGGAATGGAGATCATGTTATAAGCCAAACATGGATAAAGGACATGAATAAAATATGCACTTCTCTTGGAGATTGCGGAAGCAAGGTAAATTATATTGGAGTTAAAGGTTATGAAAGTAAACAAACAACTACAATAGCATAAAATGAAAACAATAGATAATTTAA
>CAYUZQ010000060.1:271-3143 GCA_964448815.1 Candidatus Woesearchaeota archaeon | reverse complement strand
TTTGCTCGCGAGAGGTTATTGCAAGGCAAAAGAAATCAAAGCAGATATTCTTGATTTGGAATGGTGGGTTAGCGAGGAGGAATGAGATGGATTTAGAAAAAATTTCAGACGGAAGCAAGATTGATTTAGGAGAAATTGATGTTAATTCTTTTTATGATAATTTTGTAAAACAAGGATTTTATGAGGGGATTCCAAGAGAAAATTTAGAAGCGAGATATAAAAGATGTTATAAAATATTTGAACATAACCAAGGAAAACCTGCAAAAATTGAACCTATTCCAAAATCTCCAGAAGAAATTTTAAAAAAAAGACCAATTAATTCTTCAGATGTTATAGATATAGAAGTGGATATCTCAATTATGTGGAGTGCAGGATTATCAGTGTTAAAACAAGTATTTCCTAATGCAGATGTTTCAAATCCTTATAGATAATTTGGCTCGCTGACGCTCTCTTATTGAACATAGTTATCTATCACAACTATTTTTATAAAAAAGAAATCTTAAAAGTTATCTATGGATATAAGCATAATCTTTGCTTTAATACTTGGAATAACTGCGGGTTTATTTTCTTCATGGATTACGAGATTAGGAAAAAATATAATCAAGATATATGAAAATTTGGGATTGCCAACAAAATTTCTTTTATCTTTGAGGATAATTATAGATTGCGAAATCTATCTTTTTGTATTAATGCTAATCCTAATTATTTCTTATCTATTTTAAAAAACAACCAACTCTTCTCAGGCTTGTTTCCGTATTTTGTTTTTAATAAAACATATTTGCCCTTGAGTTTTTTTCCGTTTAATTTGAAAACTATTTTATTTTGTTTTTTTGATTCTAACTCATAATCTCCTTTATCCCAGATTTTAACTTTACCTGCACCGTATAATCCTTCTGGAATTTCTCCTTCGAACTTTGCATAATCTAAAGGATGATCCTCAACTTGAATTGCTAATCTTTTGGTTCCTTTTGTCGTCGGTGGTTCTTTTGGAATTGCCCAGCTTTTCAAAACTCCGTCGATTTCCAGACGCAAATCCCAATGAAGATGAGTTGCCTCATGTTTATGCACAACAAAAATTTTTTTAGATTTTGAAAATTTTATTTTAGGTTTTGGTTCAGAAGTTCTCTTGAAATTCCTCTTTTGTTTATATTGAGTTAAGGACATAATAAAAATAAGAATTAATGTATTAAATATATTTTGGGTTGAATAAATTTAAATAGTATGAGATGTATAAAATAATATGAAAAAACATTCATTGAAAAAAGAGGTAAAATTTTTCAGTTTTTTAGTAATCATCGCTGGAATTGCTCTTATTATTCTCGCTTTTCTTCCAACAAACTTAACTACGCAAATTGCAATGAAAGTTATAATTAGTTTTCTTATAGCTAGCGGAATTTCAGCCTTGTTCAGAATGAGAAAGATTAAATGTTAACTCTGTTAGTACTCTGTTAATTTAAAGGGACTTTTAGATAAGTTTTTATATCCTTTTTCCTTATTTTGTCAATGAAAAAGAGTGTGGTAGTTTTATTAATTTTAGGAATTTTATTAATTTTGCCTTTAGTTTCAGCTCAAGAACAAGCTCAAACATATTCTGGATTTGAAAGATTTGTTGATAATATTAAAATGTTTTTCTCTTCTGGAGATAATAAAGTGATGTTATCTTTAGAGATTAGAGAAAAAGAATTGCATTCTGCTATTATAAATACAAAAAATGGAGATGATGAAAAAGCAGAAAAAAATCTTGAAAGGGCAAGAGAAAGATTAAGATATGTTCAGAGCAAAGTTTCAGAGAATATTGCTGAAGATGTAAGGGCTAATGTTTATGAAACAATTATTAAAATAAATGGAGAGGGAGATTTGCCAGATAGTTTTGATACTTATACTTTAGAAGAAGAAAAGACACAACTTACAGCAGAATTAGTTATTGAAGTAGAAGGAAAAGAGGGGAGGACTTTGATTAGAGAAATAGTAACAGATAATACAACAGGTGAAAAAAAAGTTGAGATAACTGTGGGGGGAGATGGTTCTGGGGAAAATGTTGTTGTTGAAGGACAACTTCAAGAACAAATCCAGGAGCAGAATAGAACGAGAGAGATAGAGACAAGAATAAATGAAATTGAAGATGAAATTGCAGATGTTGTTGTGAGTAGAATGGACATAGATTCAGGCAGAGATCCAGATGCGACTCCAAAGTCACCTCCTAATGTGTTTGACGATGATGTTCTTCCAGGACCACAAGGAATTGTTGGGGATCAGGGTTATTCAGATGATGAAGGGCATCATGGTGAAATACCTAGTGATAACAGCGGAGCATCTGGTGATATTGACGAAGATTAAAATGACAAAGAAGTAATTAATCCTCCGACGACAACTATATTCTATAATATAACTATTTTTATAAATGTTTTATTATTTGGATTGTTATGAAGAAAGTTAGAGTTGACAATGAGAGAGGCTATTTAAATGTTGTAAAGTATTTGGAGAGTTTAGAAAGTGGGAAAACTCCTTTAACATGCCCTCATGCAAAACTTCTTGAAGAAGAAGTAAAAATTGTTAGGGGGAAAGGATTTATTGACAATGATTATAAAAAGAAGAGAATTGTTTGTCCTCAGCAAGCTAGAAAATATGGTGGTGCTGAAGGGATAAGATGTCAGGGATTGAAAAATTTATCTATAAATGACGAGGGTAATCTGCATGGTTATTGTGATGTTGTTGGGAAGATGTTTGATATAATTATAAAAAAATAATTTCCTTTACTCCAATAATCTAATTTTAAAATTCTATCAAAACATTTAAATATCCAAGATTGATTTTTTCATTGTAACTAAAATGATTGCCTTAATAAAAGTCAAAATTTTAGACCGTAAGGTAT
>CAYUZQ010000060.1:0-261 GCA_964448815.1 Candidatus Woesearchaeota archaeon | reverse complement strand
TTTAATGGGATATATAACTGAAAGAAATTTGGAAAATAAATTGCCAAAAACATTTGAAAGTCTTACAAATGGAATAGATTAATCTTACATCAAAAACAAAAATTAATTTTCCCCACGAAACATTTATAAATTAAAATCATATTTCTTTTTTGTAACTAAAATGATTGCCTTAATAAAAGTCAAAATTTTAGACCGTAAGGTATGATGTATGTAAAAGCAGTCATAATTGTAGTTCTAAAAATTTATTTTCAAATAAATTTG
>CAYUZQ010000059.1:0-3224 GCA_964448815.1 Candidatus Woesearchaeota archaeon | reverse complement strand
AGAAAAAAAAGAAAAAAAAGAAAATTAAGGAAATTCCAATTACTTCCACTAAACCCTAGAAATCCCAAAAATCCTAAAAAACCCAAAAATCCAAGTGTCCATGTTTTATTTTTCACCACTTTTTTCATATTTGCTTAAAGAATAATTAGTTTTTAATCTTTCCCTTCCTTTTCCCGTGCTTCATTCATAACTTCCTGCAGTTCCTCGCTAACTTTTTCCAAACTTTCTTCTAGTTCTCCTTTAACTTCTTTCAACTTTCCAATCTGCTCTTCAATCAGTTTCTTTGTTTCAGGAATTGTTTTTTTCACAAACTTTTTTTCTCCAATATCAACAGTTAGGTCTTCTGAAAGAAGTTTTGTTTTAATAAATATTCCCCTTCCAATTGGAGCAAGAATCTCTTTTCCAACTGAGCCAACCAATTCATTAAGCCCAATGTTCAGTGATTCCATTTCAACTATTCCCTGCTCAACTGCCTGAAGTTGCTGTTGTAATTGCTGAATCTGCTGTTCAAACATACTTAATTTAAACATAATTTCCTGCTGTTCTTTTTCCATGTTTTAGGAAAGATAAAATAGGTTTTTAAGATTTTAGATTGCTCCTCGCTTATACTCGTCGAGATAAAGTAGTTAATAAAAAACTTTGTAATTATATTTCTAACTAACTTGGATTTGCTATTAACAGAATTATCTAGTGAAGCGTCGTGTCCGAAAGCCGACGCTGAGCCATTAATAAGTGAGCGAGTTTACAAGCGAACGTAATTATCACACAACCTTAAACACTTTTCTTAGAATCATGCTAAATACCATAGAGCCAATTAAATAAAACCAAAACCAGCTCAAAAATCCAAAAAATTTAGGATTGCCTATGGCTGTAAAAAAATCCATGAACCATCTAAAAAATAAAATAAGAGGCACACCAGAATAAATAACCGGCCTCATACCGAGTTTCATCATGGGTCCCATAAACTTCAGGGATTGCAAACTCAATTCATTATATTCTTTAGAGCCCCGTTCTAATTTTTTCAGTTCTGCTTGAAGTTCTTTCTGTTCTTTTTTTAATCCCCTAAGTGTCTCCTGGTCTGTTGCATATTTTTGCAACAAAGTCATAAACACAGATATTACTAAAACAATAAGAGTCATCCCGTAAGTGATATTCAAATTGAGCAATGCTCCTGCACTCGGGTCTAAAATCAAATGAGCGGTATTTTTTATTGCAGGAATTTTATCCCAAAAAAAAGCAATAACTAATGAAGCGAGCATCACGATTAAAATCGGTTTGAAACTCCCCTCTTTTCCCTTATCATCCATTTCATATAAAATTAAAGTTGGTTTTTAAAGATTGGGATTTTATCGTAAATTGTCTCGCAACAAGTTGCTCGAGATTAGTATGATTTTAATTAATTTAAAAAAGTTATCTGTTAATTCTTTCTCGACGGAAAATTATGGCAAAGTCTGATTTGAAGTTATCAATAAACGAACGAAGTGAGCTATCCACCCATGAATTTTTTCATTGCAGGATTCATATCAACTTCATGTTGCTGTGCAATATTCTGATAGAACTGGAACATAATCATAATTACAAGCAGGATGGCTGTTCCTGATACCAAAGCCCCGAGCAAATCAGTTGTTGCTGCAAGCAATCCTATCGCCCCCCCGCCCATAATTGTGAGAGGCATAATGTACCTGTCAAGAATGCTTTCCAAAATTCTTTCATCCTGTCTGAATCCAGCAACCTGCAAACCAGATGATGCAATTTTATGAGCCTGTGCCTTTGCATCCATGCCAGATGTTTTAACCCAAAAAACAGAAAAGATTATACAAAAGAACATAAAGAATAACATATGCGTTAGTCCCTGAAGTAAAAATTTCATCAAAAAACCTCCCCTGATAAATAAATCCAAGATGTTTGTTGAGCCCATCCAAAATACCAAGCCAGAAACAGCACGCCCTCCTACAAAATGCCCTAAAAATCCAAACCACGAGGCAAATTTCGCTAATCCAACGCACCCTCCTTCTATTAAACACGGGGCAGCAGCATTTTCAATAATTCCTCCAAAGAGCTGAATGTTAGCTATCAAGGCAGCAGTTAAAATAACAGGAATAACAGAAGCATAGAAAAATGACAAAGGCCATTTAATGCCATACCCCCGAATTCTTCCAAGCGACAAGGGAATCTCGACTTTCAAAGATTGTGCCCAGACAACCATTAAAAATATTACTGCAGTAACTAAAATCGCAGCAAGTGCAGAAATTCCCTCTATTTTCGCTCCGCTGGCAAAAGATTGAATTAAAACCAAAACTTTTCCTGAACAGGCAGTGTTCCCCCAATCAAGAAGACAATTTTTTCCCTGCTGATTTATGAACTGAAAAGCAGCTGTAATTAATCTCCATGAAACCCCCGCACCAATAAACAAGCTGACACCAGAGCCAAATCCCCATTTTTCGCAAAGTTCATTCATATAAAAAATAGCCAGTCCTCCCAGGATTAGTTGAAATATTAATAATGGGGCAAATCCAGGAGATGCCTGAAGTCCCTGCATTAAAACATAAACCAGTGATTCAAAAACTATAAAAAAGAAAGTCAATAATTTTTGAATTCCGCTGAAAAATTTCTTTCCTTCTACAGTCGCAGTATCAATATTTAAAATTCCTGCACCAGTCAGCAACTGAAGAATAATAGAAGCCATTACAATTGGGCCAATACCCAGTGAAATAATGCTCCCAAAATCTGTTCCAAGAATTATAGCGAGATATTCAAATCTTTCTAATGCATTAGCTGACAAACCAAAAAGAGAAATATTAGCAAGAACAAAAAACGCGACCAAAACTATCAGAGTCCACTTTAACTTTGTGTTAAAACCAAGTTTTTTTTCAGAAGGTTTTCTTACTTCTGGTATGAGTTTGAAAATTTTATGTAAATCCATGTTTATTATTTGTAAGAAATGGTTTAAAAGGTTTCTCTTTAAAAAATAAATTTTAATAAACAACTCTTGGAATTCTTTTTTTCGCCCAATCTTCCAGAAATAATTTATCAACAAAATTGCCCAGTTCCTTTTTATGATTACCCAAAATAGAAATAATTTCAGGAGTAATAAATTCATTTCCATTAATAACTTTATTTCCATAAATCCATTTTGGGAATCCCGCTTCTTGTATGAATCTTTCTAAGCAGGTTATAAGTTGTCCATAATCTTCAATAGGACTTTTGAATGAAATAATATGTGA
>CAYUZQ010000058.1:0-3276 GCA_964448815.1 Candidatus Woesearchaeota archaeon | reverse complement strand
AAAAGAAAATATTATATGCCTCACCCTTAACTGAAGTTCAACGTATAACATTTTTCAAAAGAAAAATATTATAAACCAAATCTTATTTAGTCTACTATGAATAAAAAAGGTGAATTAAAAGTTTCAGATTGTTTAAATTTCAGCATAAATTTTAAAAAAAAAGGGCAGGTTTGGATTGAAGCAGTGACTTATACTTTGATTGCTTTTACTATGATAGGACTTGTTCTCGCTGTTGCAAAACCAAAAATAGAAGAACTGCAGGACAAAGCAATTATTGAACAATCAATTGAGATAATTGAGGAAATTGATTCTGTTATTTCAAACATTGGATGCTCCGGAAATCAGAGGGTAATTGAATTAGGAATAAAAAAAGGAACTTTCAAAATAGACGGGGAAAATGATAAAATTATATTTGAAATAAAAGGGAAGCACGAATACAGCGAACCTGAACAAAACATCACAAAAGGAAACATAATAACAAACACAAAAAAAATAGGAAAAGAATATTTAGTTACATTAACCAGAGATTACAGCGACAGATATAATATTACTTACCAAGGAAAAGATGAATCAAAATCAATAACAAAAGCTTCAATCCCTTACAAATTATCTATTTTAAACGAAGGAGGAGAAAAAACATTAATTGATATTGATATTAGTTAAAAATGGCTGAAAAAAATACAGGGATACAAAGCTACAAGAAAATTCCGATAAATTTTTCCCCGGCAATCCCCCCGTTAAAAAAAGTCAAGGACAAAACTAAAGTAGATGTGAGGTACTGCCTGATTTCCCCTTTTGCTTTTGCCCACATTCACTGGGACCCAAAAATTTATGAGATAGTGTATGAAATTGAAGAACCGTTGCTGAATGAAGAAGAAAAAAAATACAAAGAACAAGTAACCTCCACTATGAGGGACATGATTAATTTTGACAGCATTGTCACAAAAAGCGAGGAAGCACTAATGGATTACATTGACAGAAGATTTAAATTTTTGGCAATTGAACTCGGACTAAACATTTCATATGAGAGCTATATAAAAATATATTATTACCTCTGCAGGGATTTTATAGGTTTTAACGAAGCAGAGCCGTTATTGAAAGATTATTTTGTAGAAGACATTGAATGCAACGGAACCGACAGCCCGGTTTATATTGTTCACAGAGTTTACAGAAATATTAAAACAAACCTTCTTTTTAGTGATGTTGCCAGCCTTGAAAATTTTGTTGAAAAACTTGCCCAGAGATGCGGAAAGTATATTTCATATGCTAATCCTATTTTAGACGGAAGCCTTGCTGACGGAAGCAGAGTAAATGCAACTTATACAAAAGATATTACAAGCAGGGGGCCGACGTTCACAATAAGAAAATTCACAAAAACTCCGTGGACTCCCACCCAACTGTTATCCTTTGAAACTCTGAGCCCTGAAATGCTGGCATATCTCTGGTTGTTGATTCAGTACAAAATGAATATTTTAATATCAGGAGGAACAGGATCTGGGAAAACTACATTATTGAACGCTGTTTCTTTTTTTATTCCTCCTGAAGCAAGAGTTGTAAGCATTGAAGACACCCGGGAACTAAATCTTCCCAGGGAAAACTGGCTTCCGAGTGTTGTAAGAACAAGCACAGGCTCAGAAAAAGTAGGGGAAATAGATTTGTTTATGCTGTTAAAAAGTTCTTTTAGACAAAATCCGGATTATGTAATTGTCGGTGAAGTGCGGGGCAAAGAAGCATATGTGTTATTCCAAGGAATGGCTTCAGGACATCCTTCTCTAAGCACTATCCACGCGGATTCAGTAGACACTGTTATAAAAAGACTGGAAACACCCCCAATTGAACTTTCCCCCACTTTATTGAATGTCCTTGATTGCGTCTGCATTATGAGCCACGCTCTTTTAGAAAAACAGGAAACGAGAAAATTAAAGGAAATTGTGGAAATAATAAATGTAACTTCAAACGGAATTGCTATGACAAATACCCCCTTTGTCTGGAACCCTGCTGACAACCAATTTTACTTTAAAAAAAACAGCAAGATATTTGAAAAAATTACAAAAAGATACGGCCTTAACATAGAAGAAATTGATCTGGAATTCAGGAGAAGAGTGCAGTTAATTCACAAACTTCACCAAAATAAAATTTTTGATTTTAATCAAGTTCAGGAAATAATTAATGAATATATTAAAAAACCAGAAGAGATTCTCAGAAAATTTGGCATTGAGTAATTCCCAAAATTGGAATGTGAGAAGAAATATTTAAGAAGACGTTTTACTTTTTTATGGATGGAAAAAGAGGAAAAAATTTTTAATCGGGAAGATATCGCATTCCTTAATCAGTTAAGTAATACCCTCGAAGAATCTGAATTGAAGTTAGAAGAGGCTTATGATAAAAAAGATTATGAAAGTTTTAACAGGATAAAAAAGATGATGTTGCAAATTCAAAAAAAAATTTCTGAGATAATTGTGGCTTAAGGAAGCCGAGAGTGCAACGTGGTCGGAGCGAAGCGAAGGAGTAGCGATTGCTATTTTTTATTTTGGGAGGGAAAGCGTGCGTTATTAATTTCTAAATACTTATCATTTAATCTTCTCAATCTTGTAACTAATTCTTGTGGAATTGGGATTTTCAATTTTCTTCCAGTAGCGATGCTATGGGCGTGAACTTCATCATCTAAAACTTGCTCATGATAACCTGCTTTTGAGCTAAGTTCTTCTTTTATATGTTCCGTATCAAATTGAGAAAGAAGTTTAAGAACTTCGTTCCTATAATCTTCATCAGTAAAAAATAATCCATGAGCAATTTCATGCCGTAAATAAGAATTCAAATTTTTGGTTTCTTTATGAACTCCAATTACATAAAAAGGTTCTAACTCGTCTTTGAATCTCTCTAAAAATTTTCTCTCTTGTTCAGAAAGAGGGTCAAATCTACCTTGATAAAATGGTTTTAAAACAGAAGAAGGAATATTAAAGCCATTCCAATCAAAATAATATGTAAATTTTCCTGTTTGTTTTCCATTTGGAGAATTTTGAATGTACCATCGTTTAAATTCTTCAAGAGAGAAAATTTTGCCTCTGAATTCAGGAGATTCATAATGTTCTTGAAATCTCAGAAAAGTGGAAGCTACTTCTTTTTGAGTATCAAAGATGAGCAAATGAATTCGATTAGTTACATTAAATTGTTCGACAAGCATAAAATTAAAATTGAGAGCATAGTTTTAAATTTATCGTTTTAACGCGCGCTTGAGTGGGGCTTATCAATTACAATCGCTATTGCACATAACAT
>CAYUZQ010000057.1:0-3326 GCA_964448815.1 Candidatus Woesearchaeota archaeon | reverse complement strand
TTTTATAAACGTTACCAAAAGCCTCAGCTGAGATTTGAACTCAGGACCTCTTCGTTACCAACGAAGTGCTCTAACCAGCTGAGCTACTGAGGCTAAATTATTTCGCGAACTCCTTCACCTTTGATTGTGGCAGGCTCGTGAGTTTATATAAGAAGTTTAGAATAAGAGTATATAAAAATTACTGACTAACACAATCAAAAAAAGCAATTCATTTATTCATAATTCTCAAAATAAGAAAAATCAGCAAAACTATTAAAAATGCCAGAGCAATAAATCCAAAAATAATTGTAAGCAAAAAGAATAAATTGACATACAACTCATTTGACAAAAAACTATATGATAAAAAAGATATCAAAAATAAAATTGTGAATAGAGTTAAATTTTTAAAAATTAAACTAATTTTTCTTTGACTGGCACGGACTAATTTTTTAGGTTTGCTAATCTCTTTCTTAACCTTTGGACTAATTCTCCTTACAGAACTTTTTTTTCTCACCTTCTTTTTCTTAGCCATTCTTAGCAACTATCGTCTCCTTCCATTATAATATATAAGAACCTATAGTTTTTAAATCTTACTTTAGAAGCCGTCCAATTTTACAATTTCCCGGTTATCTCCAGAAACTATTAACTTACCTTCCAATAGTCTCATTAGCCTTCCAGTCCATACCAATAACATTTACTGTTATTGTTTTCAGATTCTCAAAAGTATAGCCAAGCCAAGAAAAATAAAGCTTAGCTGCTTTTATTAAACCAGGAACAGTCTTGAAATCTATATCCTTCCCGTCAGTAGCAAAAGTAAAACTAAAGTACATAAATAAAATTAACCCGATTAAAAAGAGTGCAAATATTTTGTGCCTGAACCTTTTTATTTCTATTACTATCCATACTGCTATTATCAACACAGCCACAATAAAAAGAGTGGTCCCAATCACCATGACAAACAAAAGAACAAGAGGTATAAAAATGTTTTGCAGTTAAAGTAAAACTTTTAATACTAAATCAACTTTCAAATGTGGAGCCCTATAGTACAGCGGTCAAGTATGGCTGGTTCTGGACCAGCTGACCCAGGTTCGAATCCTGGTGGGGCTACTCCAATCAATAAATTTAAATATGCCTTTAACCTTAATAAATCATGGCAGAAGAAAAAGAAATTGGAACTGTTTCCAGTTATTTTGGTAATGCTGAAGTGGCTGCTATAAAACTTTCAGGCAAATTGAAAGTTGGAGATAAAATTCACATAAAAGGCCACACAACTGACTTTGAACAAGAAATCAAGAGCATGCAAATAGACAGAAAAGACATAGCAGAAGCAAAAAAAGGAGACCACATCGGGATAAAAGTTCCTGAAAAAGTAAGGCCTAATGACAAGGTTTTTTTAGCAGAGTAAAATGGTGCTTCCACTTAGTGAAGTAGGGTTTAAAATAGTTCCAAAACTCTTGGATAAAATTTTTGTTTACCCAACAGATACAATTTATGGAATTGGGTGCAACGCAGAAAAAAAGAATTGGTCAAAAGATAAAAAAAGAAAACAAAAATCTTTCTCAATAATTGTTCCGAGTAAAAAATACATCTTAAGGAATTTTGTAACAACAAAAAAAGAAATGAACAGAGACATTCTTAAAGAAATTGAATTAATCATTGATGGAGGAAGATTCCCCGGAAAACCGTCAGTATTAATAAAAGAAGGGAGAGTTATTGAAAGATAAAATACGAACAACAATTTAGAAAAGAAGACCATTAGTTATCTTTAAAAATTGAATTGAACAATTACCTGTAATAAAAAGCCCCTGTAGTCTAGAGGCCAAGGATGCCACCCTCTCAAGGACTTAAAGAGGTGATGCTCGTTGGGAAAGAAATTTACTCCCATACAATTCCTTCAGGGAACGGTGGTGACCCGAGTTCGAATCTCGGCAGGGGCATGTTATTATTTTTAACTAAAGATAATTTTATAAATTCTTAATTCATTAAAATAATAAAAGAGGTAAAAATGAATTTAAAACAAATTTTGATATTTTTATTTATCATAGCAATTGTTCCAACAATAACTGCATTGAATGGAGGATACTGTGTAACAGCAGAAGTTTCAGACATTAGTCCAAGTTCAATTGGAATTAATGAAGAATTCACTATAGGTATTCAAATTGAAAATTGCGGGGAAAAAGTTTCTGAATATGTTTCTTTTGAATTAATAAATCCTCCAACAGATATTGAGATTAAAGAACCATTGATAATCAATATTTCTAAATTATATTATGGAAACAGTGAAAGATTTATTATTTATCATATGAAGACAACTGAAAATGCCCAGCCCGGAACTCATTTAATTAAAACAAGACTGTCTTACGGGAAAAACGAATATTCAATAACAAGAAATTATAATATCACTTTTAATGTTATAGGAAGTAAAGCAGAATTAAGCATAGCATCACTTAAAACTAATCCTGTACTCCCAAGAAAAGGAGAGACAGTTGAACTAACCATGAGAATTGAAAATACTGGAAGGGGTACTGCAAAATCAGTAGAAGCATATATGAATCATTCCTTTTCTGGATTAAAACAATCATTTATTGGTGCACTTGACTCCAAAGAAGATGGTCCGGCTGTTTTAACTTTTATTGTGGATGAAGCAGGAGAATTTAAAATTCCAGTTACAATTTCATATAAAGACGATTTTGGGAGCAATGAAATAAAAACAAATGTAAGTCTCAATGTATTAAAGAAAAAATCAAATGTTGGAGCAATTATTCTCATAATATTAATAATCGCTGTTTTTGGATTGGGGGTATATTATTTTATTAAAACAAAAAAATCAAAAGAGAAAATAATCCATCAATTATTACAAGGAGAAAATACTAAACCAGAAAGAATAGGGGAAAATACCAAAAAAGATGTTAAAAAAAGTCATGAAGAAAAACAGGAAAGAGAAAGAAAAGAAAAAAGGAGAAGAGAATTTAAAAGAGAATTATTAGAAAAATATAAAAAATGAGAAAAAATGCTTAACGATGTTAAAGTTGGATTCACTACTGCTTCAAGTTCGGTAAAAAGAGGAAATAAAAAAACTCTAACATTCATTGTTTTTGTTTTAGCTCTTATTTTTGTGAACCTTGTGTTTTTGCCTTCGATGATTGGAGGAATTTCTGGGATGTTTACTGATTTTATGCAATATCCTTATGGAGATATTGTTATTGAACCAAGCATGGATAATCCCTACATAAATAATGCAGACAATGTTTTACAGAAAGTAAGGGCTGTTCCAGATGTAAAGGCTGCAACGAAAAGATTAGATGTTGGAGTATCCATACAACATAAGCAAAAAGTTGTGGGTTCAA
>CAYUZQ010000056.1:0-3357 GCA_964448815.1 Candidatus Woesearchaeota archaeon | reverse complement strand
AATTGAACCCACAAAAAGTCGGGCTGCAACCGACTGCAGTAACCATTGTGCCACCCCCGCACATATCTAACCAAAGAAACGAATATTTAAAGGTTTTTAGTAGAATCAAACTCCAAGTTGCCCATCTAAAGGAGAATTTGAGAAATATGCGAGCACATTAAATAAAGAATCTTTTAATTCAATCATTTCGAAGTCCTCTCTAACAATCAACTTAAATCCATCTCGCGCTAAAGACTCTTTCTTAAATTTATTATAATTAGAAACCGTAAAATCTGCGTCACCCATTTCTGGTCTCGTTACATCTGGCTTCCGAATTTTCAACAGCTTAAGTTTTCCAGCCACGGTTTCCAAAGGTTGAATCTGAAATAGTGGTCCTGTAGAAGTTTCTTCAACTATTTTCCCAATTTGTTCAGCAAGCATCTTAAGATTATCATACTCTTCAGCACTCTGACAGAAAATGCAGACATAATTAACAGGAACTTCTTTTTCAGAAGTGTGTTTATTTTTTAATCTATTTGATTCCAGTACAATCTTCTTTATCAGCTGCTTAAAACTCTCTATATCCATCTTAAAATGCCCTCGACAGGATTTGAACCTGCGACCTACTGCTCTCCCCTTTTCTTAATTAGAAGGCAGTCGCTCTATCCAGGCTGAGCTACAAGGGCTTATAACATGAAGAAATAATTATATTTAAAATGTTTCTATTTACACTTCAACAACATCCAAATCTTTTGCCAAAAAAGAATTCTTAAAAACCTTTTTCGCGTCATTTAAAATCTTTTTATAATCTTTATCATATCTCTGGCTAATGTGCGTCAGAATCAATTTTTTTGAATTTGATTTTTTCGCAATTTCCGCAGCCTGCCTCGCTGTTAGATGAAAATACTCCTTAGCATGCTTTTCAAGTTCTGAACCAAAGCTGGATTCACAAACCAGCAAATCAGAATTCTTAACAAAAGGAATAACTTTTTTATTCATAGAAGTATCGAAAACAAAAGAAATTTTTTTGCTCTCTTCAGTATAAGTTAAATCCTTTGCCAAATATTTTTTTCCTTGATAAATAATATCTTCGCCTTGTTTCAATTTTTGAAGCAAACTCCCAAGAGGAAGTTTTGATTTTTTCAGCTTTTTCTTATCAATTCTAATCTGCCCTTTCTTAACAAAAGTATAAGCATTGCAAAAAATCCCGTGAGTCATTTTTTCAGATTCAAGGTAAAAATCTTCTGCTTCAAAAAATTTTCCATCCACTTCCCTGATTTCAATCGGGTGTTCTCCTCTAAAAACAAAAGTGTTTAATAAATTCCCCATAAATTTTTTAGTTCCTTTTGGACCAAAAACAGAAAGTTGTCTGTTATATCCACTTAAAGCCAAAGTTTGTAATAATCCCGGAATACCGAGAACATGGTCTCCGTGCCAGTGCGTTACAAGAATTTTTGTTATCTTGCAAGGATTCAACTTTGCTTTCCTGAATTGCCTTTGAGTTCCTTCACCGCAGTCTATTAAAATATTTTCCTCGTTATAACTCAACAAAATAGAGGTGCAATTTCTCTTCGCTGTCGGAAATTGTCCCGATGTTCCTAAAAAAACTATTTTTATTTTTGATGCCATGGAATATATAAAAGAAAATGATTTATATAAGTTTGGAAATTTCCCAAAGCCCCAACTAATATAATCAATAAGAACCAACCTCGCGAAAATTAACAGGTATAACGCTATTCTTTTTTCAATGCCGTAGAGGCTGGAGAAATAAAAATAATTGTATCCCCCCTTAGAAAAGTTAACCCAAGGTTTCTCTTTATCTCATTATTTTGCATTTCCTTTATATTGTCCAGCACTAAGTTTATGTGTATATCAAAAGCAAGCAAAGTTCCAACAAACTGCTTGTCGCCTTTCAAATGCACCAAAACTTCTTTTCCTTTCGAACTGTTCAACAAATCTAAAGGTCTTTCGATTCCATTAACCATTTTAATTTAATAGTCGAGAAATATTTATTTCAACAACTATAATCTAAGTCTGCAGAACTTATTTATAAATATTTCGTAAAGGTTTATTTGCAAAAATAATAAAAAGGTATTTAAAGGAATTTCTTTAATTAAATTTATGAGAAAAGGAAGAAAAAAAACAGGAGGAAAATATCTCAAAAGTAAAAAGAAAAAGCTATATGCCATAGCCGGGCAAAAAAGAATCGTAAAAATAGGTGAAGAAAAAAGAAAGATAAAAAGAACTCGCGGGGGAAATAAAAAAATATTTCTGCTTAAAACTAAATTTATAAATGTAAGAACAAAGGACAAAAAAACAAAAAAAACAGAAATAAAAAATGTTCTTGAAACACCTTCTAACAGATTCCTGGCGAGGCAAAACATATTAACAAAAGGAACAATCGTTGATACAGAGATCGGAAAAGTGAAAATAACAAACCGACCAACTCAGGAAGGGATTGTTAATGGGATTTTGATAGAGTAAAATTAATTACATTCCTTGATTCATTATTAAGTCTCTTAATCTACTCTCATCTTCCTTGCTTGTAAAACAAACCCCTGCACTCATATATTCTTCTCCATTTTCTCCTTTTCTGATAATTGGACGAACAGACAAAGTTCCATCATCGGTTAGTAATTGGATGGCTACATCTCCAAGATAATGTCTTCCTGAATCTTTTGATCCTTTTTCATAATCTTTACTCATATAATTAACTA
The DNA here is from genome assembly GCA_964448815.1 of Candidatus Woesearchaeota archaeon. Taxonomy (GTDB): domain Archaea; phylum Nanobdellota; class Nanobdellia; order Pacearchaeales; family GW2011-AR1; genus CAYUZQ01. Next base: position 661 of record CAYUZQ010000056.1, on the reverse strand, counting down.
TCTTCTTCATTATTTAAAAATTTATTGTAATAAAGAGATAAAATCCCAACTTGAATAATTCCCGTAATTTTTACTATTCTTCCATAACCACAAAAAGCAAAAAATTTATAAAAGGGAAATCTTTATAAAAGTTACGGTTACTAATTTTTACGACGGAAAAATGGATGGAATAAAAAAATGCCCTGAATGTGGAAGCATAAATCTCACTTATGATGCGAATCTGGGGGAGATTATTTGCAATGATTGCGGGTTGGTTATTGAAGAAAAGATGGTTGATACTGGAATTGATTTGCAAGGAAAGTTTGACAAAGGTGAAAAAAAGGGGAGAGGAGGAGCGCCAATGAGCATGCAGAAATTCGACAAAGGACTTACAACAAATGTAGGGGAGATATCTGATATTTACAGATTGGAACCAAGACAAACAAGAAAATTCCTGAGATTAAAAAAATGGCAGGAAAGAGTTTCCACAAGCATTGAAAGAAATTTGAGATTAGCAATGGCAGAATTAAGAGTTATTGCTTCTTACCTCAGTTTACCAAATGTTGTAAGGGACGAAGCTTCGAGAGTTTATAATTATGTTTTGCAGAGAGGACTAGTAAGAGGAAGGAGCATGGAATCCGTAATTGCGGCTTGCCTATACGCTGCATGTCGTTCCTATAAT
>CAYUZQ010000055.1:0-3415 GCA_964448815.1 Candidatus Woesearchaeota archaeon | reverse complement strand
ACCTTTGAATAATTTTAAAAACTGCCCATTCTTATTATATTTATGAAAATACTTTCACTACACTGCGATTATCTTAATTTTAAACCTTTGAAGAAAGCTCTGAAAAAAATTGGAGATCTTTCTAAGGAAGAAAAAAAAGCGACGAGAATTGAGGAGCCCCTGGTAATTATGAGTGCTGTTGAAAAGCATGATAAAAATATTGGGAAAGTTGTTGAAAAACTCGTTGAGAATATCAAAGAAATTGCAGAACAAATTAATGTTAAGAATATAGTATTATATCCTTATGCCCATCTTTCTAAGGAATTGGCTTCACCTGAAATTGCTGTTAAGATTTTAGAAGAAGCAGAAATAGCATTGAAGAAAATAAAGGGCTTTAATGTTTTCAGGGCTCCTTTTGGCTATTACAAAGAATTTGAAATGAAAGTCAAGGGGCACCCTCTTTCTGAATTATCGAGAGAAATTAGAGTTGATGATGAAGAAAAAGAAGAATATGATTCTAAACAATTGTTAAGGGAAATTTCAAAGACAAAGTTGGATACTTCAAAGCTGAAGGATAATGACCACAGGATTATCGGGCAGCAGATGGATTTGTTTTCATTTAGCGAGACAGCTCCTGGCATGGTTTTTTGGCACAATAATGGATTAATTATTTTTAATGAACTTGTTAGATTTTGGAGAGAGATTCATAGAAAAGCAGATTATCAGGAAATAAAAACACCACAAATATTAGACAAGAGGCTTTGGCAGATTTCAGGGCATTGGGAAAAATACAGGGAAAATATTTTTTTAACAGAATATGAAAACAGGGAATTTGCTGTGAAGCCTATGAATTGCCCTGGAGGAATGTTGGTTTATAAAAACAAGCCGAAAAGTTACAGAGATTTGCCTTTAAGAGTTGGAGAACTTGGTGTTGTTCACAGGCAGGAATTAAGCGGTGTTTTAGGGGGCTTGTTCAGGGTCATTCAATTCACACAGGATGATGCCCATATTTTTTGCACAGAGAAGCAAATAGAAGAAGAAATTAAAAAAATTATGGAATTAGACGAATTCGTATACCAAAAATTTGGTTTTAACTACCATGTAGAGTTATCTACGAGACCTGAAAATAGAATTGGCGAGGATAAGATTTGGGATAAGGCTGAAAAGATTTTGAAAAATGTTCTAGATAAAAGGAAGATTGAATATAAGATTAATGAGGGGGATGGTGCTTTTTACGGGCCGAAGATAGATTATCACCTTAAAGATAGTTTGGGAAGAACTTGGCAATGTGCTACAATTCAATTAGATCTTTTATTTCCAAATAGGTTTGAATTAGAATATACAGATAAAGATAATAAAAAGAAGAGACCTATAATGTTGCACAGGACAATTTTTGGAAGTTTAGAAAGATTTATCGGAATTTTATTAGAACATTACAGGGGAAGATTACCAACCTGGCTTGCTCCTGTACAAGTTCGGGTTTTGAGTTTTACAGATAAAAATATTAATTATGGAGAAAAAATTATGAATGATTTAAAAAAACATATTCCAAATTTGAGAGTTGAAAGTGATTTTAGAAGCACAACTGTTTCTTCAAAAGTCAAAGATGCTGAGATTATGAGGGTTCCTTATATAATTGTTGTAGGAGATAAAGAAGAGCAAGAGAAAAGCTTGGCTGTTAGAGTTAGAGGAGATAAACAAATTCAGAAATTTGGAGTTGAAGAGTTTAGTGAGAAGATTAAGAAGGAGATTAAAGAGAGGAAACAATTCTAAAAGTTTATTAATATCTCTTATTTTTAATTAAAATGAATCTCCAGTTTCATCTTAAAAAATTGAAAAATTCTGAAGAGTATAAAAGATTTGTTCGGGAAAACCCAGATGCTTATTTTTGTTCGGGCTTTTTTTCAATAGATAAAATTGGTAATGACAATAAACGACATTTTGATTTTTATGTCCCTTTAGAAAAGAGGATATTTAGTTTTCAGTTGGAGGAGGGTTTCAAAATTGTTCCTTTGGAAAATTTGAGCGGGCAGGTTTTGGATGAATTAGATGATAATATAGATTTTGGTTTTGAAGAGGTTGAAAAAATGATTAGAGAAAAAATGCGAGAGGAAGGGGTGGACAAAGAGATTCAGAAAATTCTTTTTTCTTTGCAAAAATTAAATGAGAGGAATTTTCTTGTTGGAACTGTTTTTATTTCAAGTCTTGGGCTAATAAAAATTAATATTGATTTAGAAGATAGAAAAGTGACTGATTTTGAGAAGAAGAGTTTTTTTGATATCCTGAAAAAAGTTTAACTGGAATGCCTCACCGAGATTCTCCCTCTGCTCGTCCGAACCTCGCAATTGCTTTAGGAATTGGCGACTCTGAGATTTCATTTCATTCAATCTCATGAATGCCCCCACCGAGATTCGAACTCGGGTCACAGCCGTTCTTCATAAATGAATTACATAAATGTGAAAGGGCTGCATTCTTGGCCTCTGAACTATGGGGGCTGAGCAATGTTCACGAGTCTCTTAATCGCTCTTGATGCGAGTGGGCTTGCGAACTTAGAAATAATTATTCAAATTAGTTTTTAAAGATAACTAAATAAAATGAGCCTGCTAACTTGCGACTTCTTTTGGTGTTGATAATTTAATTTGTCCTTCGCGAAATCACTCGGGATTTGAAAAACATTTTATTGTATCTCAAGTTAGTAATATTTCGCTATGCTCAATTATATGAGCCTGCACGGATTTGAACCGTGGACCCCCAGCTCTCTTAGACAAATCTAAGAGTTAAGCAATAATTCTAACGAGTCATTGTCATATAAGACTGGTGCTCTACCAGGCTGAGCTACAGGCTCTCATATTTGATAAATTTTTGATATTTTTAAATTATATGTTTTGAATTAAAAATAATAAAATTCCAGTTTAAAATGAATAGGGAATCTGAGCATGGTTTCATTCTTTGCCGGGAAATAGTGTTCTCAGCATTTTTCTTAAGTTTTCATCCAGGAAACAAATATCCTCTGAGGATATTTTTTCAATAAATTTTGTGAGTGCCCCCCTCCCATAAAATCCAGTTTCACCTGCTTTTTGCATTAATTTCTTTTTTGTTTCAGAATCCAAATAAATCTTAACAGGCTCCTTCATTTTTCCTCTTTTTATACAGAGAATATATGCATTTATATTTTATAAATCTTTACTTACAATCTTTTAGTGAGTTATCTTACAAAAAATAAGGAAAATTTTAAAATACCGACGGTAAAACTTTTGTAGGAAAAGAATAAAAACTTTGTAAGTAATTTTTAGGACTAAAAATGCTTATTTAAGTCCCCAAATAGACCCTTATTTTTATCTTTGTTTTTATTTTATTATTCTTATGAAACATAGTGTATGGTATTTTGCATTTGAAAAAAGAAAACTGGTTCTTAAAAAATATCCTGCTAAAAAAT
>CAYUZQ010000054.1:0-3522 GCA_964448815.1 Candidatus Woesearchaeota archaeon | reverse complement strand
AGTTGGGCATATACTATGGCAACAGTTCAATTAGCATTTTTTATAAATAAATCTTACAAAATTGAAAAAAATAAATTAAAAGTAAAGCTGAAGAAAAAATAAATTTTTCCCCTATCCAAAAACCCCTCTCCCCCTCTCCCCGAGTTAGGCTGGCTCTTTGCAAACTAAGGTAAGAATTAATAAAAAATTCAGAAGAAATCATCTTGGGGGGTGTTTAGGAAAAGTATTTATATTCCTATTTACTATTTCAATTAAGAGAAAAAGCAAAATGGCAGATAAAAAATTAAGAAAGAGAATTTTTGTTGCAGTAATTTCAGCAGCTGCCGGAGGATTTCTTGGTTCTTATATTGGAGGATTAATTTCTCAAGAAATTTTAGCTAAGGTTCTTGGAGGATTTATTGGAGCTGTTGCTTTAGGTACACTAATTCCTGTATTGTTTTTAAAGAAAAAGTAAAACTCCCAACTCTTCCGGCGTGGGCATTTCCCCTCTCCCCTCGTTACCCTCTCTCTTTGAAAACTGAAGGCAGACTGCAAAAAAATTCTAAAGAAAACCAAGCCTAAACTAATTAATGTGAATCCTTCTTTTCCTCACCTTTTACAAAACTAGTAAAATGGGGAGTCTTAGCAATAACTTCTAATGTCTCTTTGTCTGGTTCTTTGTCAACATACAGATGAAAACGATATGCCTCTACTTTATCTGCACTGGCCTCATAACCTCTTTTTTCCAGAAAATCCAATGTAGGATTTACTAAACCCGGCCTAACAGGAATTGCTGTTGTGATTCCATATACTTCCATTTTAATTTCTAAATCAAATTAGTTTTTAATAATTATTATTCTTGAAAATATACTTCCCCCTTCTCCTCTCCCCCGAGTTAGGCTGGCTCTTTGCAAACTGAAGGCAGAATTAATAAAAATCCTAAAAAGCTGATAAGAAAATTATAATCTTTTTTCAGATTTTTCAAGTTCATGTTTTCTTTCGTTCAAAGCTATTGATACTTTGGTCTTAGAAATCTCTTCATATTCTTCAGAACAAAGAATATCAACGAGGCCCTCCTCACCTGTCAAAACATTTCTTACAGAAAAACCAGCATGTTTTTCATATAAACCTAAATCCATGACTTCCAATATCTTTCCTTCAGAACCCTGAATGTATTTTCCCTTAACAGCGTCTGCCATTATTTGGTATAATGTTCTCATGTTTTCAAGAGTTTCTATGGTGTTTTAAAGATTATTGTGATAAAGATTTTTCCCCCTCCCCTTTCTATCCCGAGTTAGGCTAGCTCTTTGCAAACTAAAGGCAGAATTACTTTTTTAGAAAAAACTCCCTCATAATCCCAGCGCCCTCGCTGTAATCTCCTTTCACTCCTAATTTATGGTCTGCGCCTTTGATAATTTTCAGTTCAGCATTTGGAAATAAGCCCACAATCTTTTGTGCATTTTTGCAATTCACTTCTTTATCCTTATCGCCTTGTATAATCATAATCGGCTGTTTAATTTTATGTGCGTGTTCAAACATAGAATATTTTTTTGCAGTTTTATCAAGATTGCGGCGGTCTTCAAATACAGGTGCTCTTAAAAACAATCTTTTAATTTCAGGATGATTAAGAGCTGTTGCAAGAACAACAAGCCCGCCAAAACTGGTTCCCAATAAACTAATTTCTTTAAATCCTCTGGACTTTACAAACTCAATTGAAGCCTCAACTTGTTTTACATAATTAGAAACTCCTGCTCCTGTTTTAAAATCTAAATCAGATTCACCTTGATTATCTAAATCTATTCTTAATGCATTGATGCCAATTTCATTTAATCTTTCAGAATGTATCTTAGCACCTATTTCTTTATTTGTACTAAAACCATGAACTACAATTACTATTTCGTCTTTATTTCCAATTGAATGTAAAACTCCACAAACTTTACCTAATTCTCCGTTAAAAAAAACTTTTTCTTCCATTCTTCTCCAAACAATCCCCCATATTTATCTTTTTCTGTTATATCTTTCATCAGATAAATCTTTAAAAACTCTAAATTAATCTGGTTTTTTATGTATAACTTTAGGCACCCAGTTTATTTTATGAAACAGAAAGTTTATGATCTTGCGAATAGATTAGATTCTCTTTTAAATATAGAACCATTTAATCACTTAAAACTTGGAGAACCTTTGATAATGTTACATCATCTTAATTCTCATGAGATAGAATTCAGAGAGGGTAGAGAAAGATTCTCTACTGAAATGTTATTAGAAGAAGGGCATTCTGATTTATATATGCTTTCTAGGATTATAGAAGACTATAATGAAGAGAATAGTGTAAAAAATATAACACCGAGATTACCAAAATCTGAAAGAGATTTAGGCAGAAGAGCTTTGGCTATTGACCTCTTACTTCCCGACTATTTCAGAAGAGAAAATGTTAGTGAAAATCCAGAGGAAGTGAAGTTTGATTTAATTCCAATCAACCAATCAAATTAATCATCCCAAATATCAAGCTCTTCTTTTTTATTCCAAGCAGGACAAATAGATTTATATCCGCACCAGTCGCAGAGAGGAGATTTATTATAAGGAAATTCTGTTGTTGATTCTACTTTATTTATTAATTCCAAGGTTTCTTTTTTGAGTTGCTTGAGCTGTTCGTTTGTTCTTCTTGAGCTGATTTTTTTATTATGGGCAAGATAATGCCATATCAAGCAAACTTCTTTTTCTTTTCCAAATAATTCTTTTATTGCAATTGCATAAAGTGCGAGCTGCCTGTCATGGTCTACTCTTTCTTTTTGAGGCAGGCTGTTCGCTGTCTTGTAATCATGAATTTCATATTCTTCTGTTTCCAAATTATAAACTAGCCTGTCAATAAACCCCTGAATTTTGTACTCCCCCTCCTCGTCGAGAATTATCTCAATTTTCTTTTCACATTCTATTGTGCCATCTTTGAAAGGAGCATGTTCGTTGTAATAATTAACTAAAAATTCAACCCCCAAATTAAAGTAATCTTTTGTTGTTTTTTCTTTTTTCACAATTAATATTTCTGGCTTATAATTTTCTTCCCATTTTTCTGTATAATACTCAATTATCTTTTCTATTTTAGGAGCATTATTTTCTTTTGCTTGATTGTAAATCCATTCTAAAGTGTTATGAACAATCTCTCCTAAATGAGATTCAATTGTTTTTTCAATTTCAGGAATTATTTTGTCAATATATTTGAACTTGAATTTCAAAGGGCACTGCTCAAAAGTGTTTAATCTTGAATGAGAATATGTTTTCATAAATTAAGAAATATTAAAAGAGTTTTAAAGTTTGCTGTGATAATTGGCTCACTTCGCCTCGCTTATTGATAAGGGTTGTTAATAAATATTTTTTAAATTTAAGGTTTAGATAAAAAAGTTTATATAATCCCATAATGAATACATGTATGGATAACATTAATGCAAAATATGATAAATGGTGTGAGAGAATCGCTAAAGCGAGAGATGTTCCAGATTTAATAGCCCATTTTAGAGAACATGTTTCTGAACATTTTGAAAGGCATAA
>CAYUZQ010000053.1:0-3532 GCA_964448815.1 Candidatus Woesearchaeota archaeon | reverse complement strand
ATTTTTCTGAAAAATATGTGCAAGTAAGAGAATTTGAAAGAACATTTGGGTTGTAACAGGCTTATGAGAAGTTCTAAGCGAAGAATTTGGGAAAATGCGAGCCGAGCATTTTTCCATTAAATTCCTGTTAATTGCCCCGAGCCGAAGGCGAGAGCGCAGCGTGGTCGAGGAAAACGAAGTTTTCCGAAGAAGTTGGGTGTAGGCGAATCAATAGTCTTTTTCAGTTTTTACAAGAATATCATTTCTCTTGAATAATGCAGTGGTAACTCCATTACCCTCAATAGTTGATCTTTGTTCTAAACCTCCTTGGGTATAACCACAACCACAAGAAGGGCTTTTTTGTTTCAATATTACTTCTTGGACATTCATATCCTGAGCAATTTTTAATGCTTCATAAGCACCTTTCAAATATTGTTTAGTCACATCATTACCATCATCAGTTAAAAGTCGGGAATTTCCATCTAAAACATCGTTCCCGTCTCCATTAGAGATTCTTGCACCGCTTCTTGGGGTTGGAAGCCCACCCATTTGCTCAGGACAAATAGGAATTAATTCTCCATTTTTATATAATTCAAGGAGTTCAGAAGATGCTTTTTCTATATTAGTTTCTGAATCATATCTACATTTTAATCCTAATAAACAAGCTGAACAAAGTTTCATACAAACTGAAAAAGACTTAATAATTATAAATATTTGTATAATTTCATCTACACCCAATTGCAATTAACATTGCGATTAAGAGAAGTCCGAAGGATTTTGAGTTCAGAAATCAGCCGTTCAAAAGAGCGAAGCGACACATAAAATAAAAGAATTAAAGGGGTAAATTTTACATATCTTCCATTACAGGTTTATCTTCAATAAACTCAGAAGGCAACCCAACTTTCTTAAAATAATCAACCATTGATATACAAGCAAATCTTTCAGTAGAATAATGAGTCCCACCAAGAATGTTTATTCTATGTTTTTCAGCAAAATCATGTGCCTTTTTTGAATGGTCATTTTTTACAGTAATTCCAGTTACAAAAATATTAACTCCTGCTTTGGCGATATCTTCAAGCATATCAATATCATTTCCGCCACCAGCGATAACAGCAACAGTTCTATTTTTGATTTCATTATCACCATAATTATACAAACCAATTTCATGTCCAACAGCTTCTTGAAATCTTTTTCTTAAATCTTGAACTGTTGCGGAATCAGTTTTTCCAAAAACTCCACACATAGAGCCAAAGTAAGGAGCAAAAGATTTTTCAGGTTTAATACCTAAGGCTTTTGCTAAAGTTACACTTGTTGAATATTCTCCAAAATTGTCTAAAGGCACATGAAGATTATAGATAGAAATTTTTCTATCTTTGAATTGTTGTAATAATTCCCTATCCATTTGTTGAAAAACTTCTGGAGCTTTTCTAATATCCCATATCGATGGGTGATGAACAAAAAGCATTGCGTCTTGAGTTCCATCATCCAAAATTCTTTGCATAACTTTTCTTGATGGAAAAACGGCAGTATATACTTTATTGATTTCTGTGGCAAAATCACAAACTAAACCCATAGATCTTTTCTTAAAGTTCTCACTAAGAAAATCGGCAACAGAATCCATATACTGCGCCCATTCATCACTCATTTCTGGAGTGATGAAATCTTTCTCAAGATGTTGATATAGTTGGGTTGCGTTCATAATAAAATTAGATAAACTTGTTAATTTATAAGATTTGTCCCTCTTCAAGAAAATAAGGCTGATTTCTGAATTAGACATAACATCGAAATTTAACGAAGTTGCGTAGCGAAAGATAGGAAAATAATTTATCATCAAAATATTTAATAACTCGTTCTCATTATCTTCATTATGAAAAAATCTGTCAGGGTTTATATTAACGGAACTGTGCAGGGAGTTTTTTTCAGAGCCTTTGTCAAAGAAAATGCAGAGAGATACAATGTCAAAGGATTTGTAAGAAATCTTGAAGACGGAAGGGTGGAGGTTTTTTTGGAGGGGGATTCTAATGAAGTAAACAAGATGATTGAAATTTGCAAGAAAGGACCGAAACATGCTAAAATAAAAAATGTGGAAATTAAAGAGGAAAGATTCCAGAATTTGAAGAATTTTAAGATGCTGCATATTTAAGATGGAAATAGAAATAGATTATAATCCTACTCCAAGTAAGACGTTTTTTATTAGTGTTTCTTTAAATAATAAGGAAGCGATTTCTTTTGACTATACAACCAAAGCACAGAGAGTTATAAAACAAGTTTTGGTAGATAGAAAAAGATTTCCTAATCATGCACAAATTGATGGGGAATGGGACGCTTTGATATTCAAAGATAGAAAGTTCATAAAAAAGTATCATGTAAGATGGATTGACCTTGGAAAAAAAGATTGGTGCAATGAGGAAATTTGGGAGGTGGTTTGGGCAAAACCAATATCAGATTACCAAAAAAGAAAATTATTGAGTTATTCTAAATTATTTTCAGACAATTATAAAAATATAAAGGAATTCTCCAAAGAGTTTAAAAAATTTGAAGATCTTTTGAAAAAAGAAATTAGTAAAATAAAATGATATACACAAATTCTGACGGAGGTGCGAGAGGGAATCCTGGACCAGGAGCAATTGGTATTATAGTCAGAAAAGACGGAGAAATTCTTACAAAATATAGTGCAAAAATCGGGGAGAATGCCACGAACAATGTTGCAGAATATACTGCTCTGATAAAAGCGCTGGAATTAGCTTCAAAATATACTAAAAATGAATTGACATGTTTTCTTGATTCTGAATTAGTTGTTAAACAACTTTTAGGGGAATATAGAGTAAGAAATTTAGAGCTACTCAGATTATTTCTGAAAGTGCAAAAACTTCAGGAGAATTTTAAAAAAATAAGGTACCTTCATGTAAGCAGATGGAACAGGTTTCAAAGAATTGCCGATGAACTGCTAAATGAGGAGTTAGATAAAGCAGGTTATAGAAGATATTATAGAAAATAATAATTTATTCTGAGCGAGCATCATTATTAAGTTATTAAACAAACAAAGTTTTAAATAATTAAAATCTTGGTTTTTCTAAGGATAAATTTAAAAAATGAATTCTCTTGAACGAATAATGGAAAAGGATGAAATAATGCACTGGGCAGATGCCATTGCATCTAATTTGATTAATTTAAATCCTAAACAAAAGAATTTTGTATGTGCCGCGGGAATCAGTCCTTCTGGGATTATCCATATAGGCAACTTTAGAGATGTTATCACTTCAAATTTGGTTTGCCGAGCTTTGGAGGATAAAGGATACAGGGCAAAATTGGTCTTCTCATGGGACGAGTATGATCGACTAAGAAAAGTTCCTCAGGGAGTTTCTCAAGATTTTTCTCAATATTTAGGAATGCCTCTTGCCGAAATTCCCGACCCCTATAGATACAATACTTCTTATGCTACACACTTTGAAACTCCTTTTGAAGAGATAATTCCCAAACTGGGAATTCAAATAAAATTCTTGCACCAACATAAGAAATACAAAAAAAATGAATACTATCAAGAAAACAAAAC
>CAYUZQ010000052.1:0-3549 GCA_964448815.1 Candidatus Woesearchaeota archaeon | reverse complement strand
ATTTTATTTGTTGAGCTAACTGAACCAAAAGAAACCATTGCAATTAATGCAATAAGTAACACAACTCCTGAGATTATAGAAGTTATTATGATTGCTTTATTGTCTTTTTTCATTTTAACCTCCTTTCATTTTTATAGTTTCCTCCAATTTACAATTGAAATTATGAATATTGCAATTAATGAACCCATTAAAAACCAAATCCACAAAGGGCTTCCTTGCGACCAAGTGATTATCCCTTCTGAAGCTCTTGAACCTGTTTGTGCGATTGAGTCCTCAACAGCAAAAACCATATCATGATTAACTGGAAGATTTTTCTGAATTGCTTGAGGAACTAACTGAACTCTTTCATAAACCCAAACTGCAAAAGTTCCTGCAATAGTTAAAATAAACGCAGGAAGGATTGATTTTATCTTTTCGGAAACTCTCTTTTTATGTGAAATGATTATTGATTTTTTTGAAAGTTCATACATTATTATTTTCTTGCCTTTTTTACTCCAAAAGAAATTTTTTCTTTTTTTGATAAACCCTGAATCAAGAAGTTTCTTTATATTATATTCAATTGTATTCATGGGAATTTTTAATGCAACAGATAAATCTTTTTGGCTTGCTTCTTTTGTTTTTGAAAGATAATCAATCATTTTTTTGCATGTTTTACTGCTAATTACCTCTGCAATGGGTTTTGATTTCTCGTCATCTAAAGATATTAGGAGATAATTATCTTTGTCCATAATTTATTTAAGAAAAAGTATTTTATAAATTATCCGAAGAGTTCAAATTGGTTTGGGGTTATATATCTTTTAATTTACTCATAACAAAACGGGGGGAATTCTTATCTTCGTATTCTCCTACAATTTTATAACCTGCTTTTGTATAAAAATCTAAAACTTTTTCTCGGCAATCAAGAATTATCCCTAATTTATTAAATATATTTACATATTCATCAACAGCTTTTAATAATTTAGAACCGATCTTTTTTTTTCTATATTCAGGCAAGACTGCAAGCCAAGTAACCCAAATAAAATTATCCAAATCTGCAAATTTTCTTGCTTCATTATCTTCATACTTCTTTATCCCAATAAATCCAATTAAATCACTGTCTTTTTCTGCTACCAATATTAATTTTCCATTCTTATTTGCATAAGAGTTTATTCTCTCTTCTGCCCATTCTTTAGACCTATTGTCTGCTTTTATCATAAGATAAATTAATTTTTCTTTGTCTTCCACTACTGTTTTTCTAATTTTCATTTTATTTCAACCTCTCTCCTAAAACTATTTTCCCCTTCACAAAAATCCTTAAAACTTTTTATTTTCAATCCTTTCTTAAACAAAGGGCAATCAATTACAAATGTCTCGAATTCACCACCTTCTCCTGCTGGGTGAATTTTGTATTTTTCTTTTAGCTCTTTTACTTCATTAATAAATTTTTTATCAATTTCTCTTCCGAGCCATTTTTCATTTAACGGATAAGCTGCGACAGCTGTGATTATAATTTTAAATTTATTTTTAATTAATTCATTTAAATATTCAAACTCGTCTTTGTGCCAGAGGGGATTGATACATTCTAAATCTAATTTATTACATATTTTCTGAATTCGCGACGCCTGATAAACAGAATGCAGTGCTCCTGTGACGATTCCTTTAATCTGATAGTTTTCCTTTGCTTTTTGAATTGCTTTTTCTAAATCCTTTAATTCCTCTTCTTTTTCTCCTTTTGTTTTTTGAATAATCAAGGGGATTCCCATAACTTCTGCCTGTTTTTTTGTCGCTTCTATTGAGGGTGTATGAAACATATAAGAATAAGGATTTTCTGAAAAAATAGAAATCAAGCAAACTAATTCATGTCCTGCTTGCCTTGCTAAATATGCAGAATAGCAAGAATCTTTTCCTCCTGAAAACAGAACAGCGGTTTTCATTTTTTAAAATAGATGGTTTAGTATATAAATTTTTATAAACTTAAAAGCTATTTTTCTTTTATGGAGCAAAAATTTACTAATTTTTATGGATGGGGAGAGGGAAGATATGGAATTAATTTAATTTTACCTAATCCCTTAAAACAATTTGAGACAACAGAAAAAGCCTTAGCCACAGGACATCTTCCGGTAGGGACTCCTAAGAGTTGGGATATTGGTAATCATAATTTCCAATATGAAAAAGCATCCGGAGTTGTTAAAAAAACAATAGCGGATTTAATTTTAGATGAATTGGATATCCCTCATAAGATCCCTGATGCATATGTTATTGGTGCAGGACACATTATAGAACCCAATGAGAGGATTGGTGGGGGCCCTATTGGAGAATATTTTAAAGTAAACATGCAGTTTTTTAAAAGAGAAGAATAGCATAGATTCTATCACTCAAACATCTCTCCAAGGGGATTTTCAAAGTCTTTATTTATTTTTTTAAGCCGCTGTTTTTTTTCATCATCTAATTTTTCAATTTCTTGTTCAATTTCCTCTTTTAACTCTGAAAAAGGTTCTGGATTGTGTTTAAGATAAATCTCTTTGAGCCAGATATAAATTTCTTCAAAATGGTTTTCCTGCTCAAGCCAGACCTTCTTCTGATTTTCTAAATGCAATAATGGTGAAAAAGAAATTATTTTTTCTTCTCTGTTCCCTCCAATAAACTCTGTTAAAGAAATTTTTTTCTCTTCTTTATTTTTTTCAAAATGACCGGACAATTTTCCATAAAGCTCTTTTATCTTTTCTTTTATGCTAAAGTTCTTTTTCGGAATAGAAAACGAAACTTCCCTGAGCGCGTTTTTGCTTTTTATTTCTTTTTTAATTCTTCTGTTTTCTGTTGTTACTGCTTTGTTTAAAGAATCCATTAATTCCTGCAATGTAACTTTTCTGAATCTTGGCAAGGGGCTCCGGGGAATGAGGTCGGGAATCTCCTCTTCAAGTTCAATCCTTTCTAAAGGATATTCTTTTTTTTCTTTTTTGCCGAATAAAATTTCATCTATGCTCTTAATATATTTGTTTAGCAAAATTTCTGATTTGATTCTTAAAAGAAATGCTGCTGCTAAAAGCACTTTGCTCGAAACAAAAAAGTCCCCGCCTATTTCTTCAATTCTTTCCAGATATTTGTCAGTTAAAATAATTATGTCCACATCCCACGGGTCCAGTTGTTCTGTATTAATTAACTCATAAATAATTTCCTGCCATCCTATCTCCCGATTAAATAATAAATCCTGAATTTGCTCTTGTTTCACATCTTTTTCTGAAAATTTTTTATTATTTTTCATAATAAATTTTAAAAATTACCATTTTTTCTCTGATTTCTTAATTGTTATCAACCATTATTGTTTATAAATTTTGATATAAAATAAATTTAGCACTCAAATCCTATTTGTAGTGCCTAAGATAATGCAAAACACTTTATAGAAGTAAATAATAATTACTACTTTAAACTAATTGCGTCTTGTCATTTCGTAAGGGTAACAAGAACGAAAAGTTTAAATACTCTAATATCCTCAATATTACATCACCTCTTTTTACCCAGGAGACGCTTCAGGTTATCTATTTTGTGACTTGAAGAATCTCCCAGGGTTTA
>CAYUZQ010000051.1:0-3684 GCA_964448815.1 Candidatus Woesearchaeota archaeon | reverse complement strand
TCTTGTGCATAAATTCATGAAATGCAAACAAAATCGTCGACCGAATTTTCATACTTGCTGTCATCTTCCGACTTCTTAACCACAAATGTCTTCTGTCTCCCAAAAGTTCTTCATTCAAATCTTTGTTAATTGGAAAATCCTCTGCCTTACCAATGATATCTATTTTAGAAACAAAAATCTCAAAACCTGTAGGAGCTCTTTTATCTTTTTTTATTTCCCCATAAATCTCAACAGAACTTTCTACTTGCAATTTATCAATTTCTTCCCATTGCTTTTCAAATTTTTCTTTTTCTAAAACACACTGAATAATATTCGTCGAATCCCTAAGAACAATAAATTTCATTTTATTGCTTCCTCTTTCTCTGTAAATCCATCCACGCACAGCTACTCTGCCTTTTCCTTTTTTCATTGCTTGTTCAATTGAGATGAATTTTTGTTTCATTTTAAGGAGTTAATCTGTCTCTATCTCTCGGGAACAAAACAGCTTCTCTTATATTTTTTTCCTCGACAATCAGTTGAGTTAATCTCTCAAGTCCAATACTCCAACCACCATGAGGAGGGGAACCAAACCGAAAGCTATCAGTGTATGATTTAAAATCTTTAGGATTAAGCCCTTTTTTCTTCAGCATTTTTTCGAGTAATTCAGGAATGTGAATTCTCTGCCCACCAGAACTTATTTCAAGCCCCCTGTAAATCGCATCAAAACCCTCGCTCAAATTAGCTTCTTCTTTTTCATCCTTAGGCATGATGTAAAAGGGCTTTAACGAAACAGGCCAGGAATGAACAAAAACGATTGTATCTGGAAATTTCTCATTCAATTTCTTTTCATTCTCTGGTGTAAAATCTTCTCCATATTGCATGCCGAGTAATTTAACAGATTCATCATAACTGATATATTTTGACTTTGGCACTTTTAATTTAAGCTTCAAAAATCTAATTTCTTCTTTGCAATTTTTCAAAATACTCTTAACAATAAACTGCACAGCTTTCTCAAGTTCCTTCATAACTTCCATCTGCCCTGCAAAAGCCATTTCAATATCCATCTGTCTTGACTCATTCAAATGCCTCATTGTGTTATGTTTTTCTGCTCTCCACACCGGAGTAATTGTAAAAACTTTTTCAACAGAACAAGCTAACATCTGTTTGTATAATTGCGGGCTTTGAGCCAAATAAGCTTTTTTTTCAAAGTAACTCACAGGAAACAATTCAGTTCCTCCCTCACTCGAACTGGAAATTATAGAAGGAAGCTGAACTTCTAAAAAAGCCTTTTTATGAAAATATTCCCTGAAACTATTTGCAATTTCAGACTGAACCCTAAAAATCGCCTGAACTTTTAACTTTCTCAAATCCAAACTTCTATAATCTAATCTCTTGCTCAAATCTGTAGTGGTGGTTTTCTCATTAACATGAATTGGAAGTTTTCCTGCCTTGCTTATAATTTTGATATCAGAAATCTCTACTTCAACGTCTCTGCGAACAAACTCTGATTTAATTTCTGCTTTCTTAACTTTTCCTTTGATTTCAATAACAGATTCTAAAGTTAATTCTAAAATATTTTTGAGAATCTTTTCGTCTCTTACTACGCACTGAACAATTCCTGTAAAATCTCTAAGAAGTAAAAATTTCAGTTTTGCAAGGTTTCTAATTTCATAAACCCACCCCTTCAATAAAACTGATTCACCTGTTTTCAAATCTTTAATATAAGTCCTCTTCATAATAATCAAAGAAAAACACAATTTATTAATTTGTTGGTTAAGGAGATAATTGTTCTTTTATCTCAGAAACGATTTTTATTTTATCTTTTTTTAGAAAGTTTGAGAGCATTCTTTTTTAAAATTATATCAATAAAGTTATTATACACTTCTTCATACATTGGAATTAAATGAAAATGAAAGTGTGTTAATAATCCCCCAGAATTCATAAGACAAATACGCTTCGGATTAAATGCACTTTTTATTGCGACGGAAACTTTGTATAATATCTTCTGAAGATTGAGATATTCCTGTTCAGAAAGTTCAGTTATATCTTCTACATGCTTTTTAGGAGCAAGAATGGAATATCCTTTAGTTGGAGGGAACATATCCAAAAAAACAATAAAGCGTTCATCTTCAAATATAATTTCCTCTTTTGGAATTTTACGATTACAAATAAAACATTCATTTTTCTCAATTTTTTTCAATTTGCTTATATCAAATTTTTCTTTTTTCATTTCAAATACTTCCCAATAATCTCTCTTACAGTTTTTCCTTCAATTTTTCCCTTGAACTCTTTCATAACCAGACCCATATAAGCTTTTTCAGAAAGTCCTGGCTTGTCCTTGATAATCTTCATTATTTTCTCTTCCACAACAGAAGAATCTTCTTTTTCAAATAAAATAGAATCCTCCAATTTCTCTCCTCTAACAATTCTCTCTAAAACATCCTTAATCTGCGATTCAGAAATCGTTTTATTTTTCAGTGCCTCGAGAACAAATATTAAAATATCTTTATTAAGAATTTTATTTATTTTGGAGAAAGGGCTTTTTTCATGACTCGCAATTTCTTTAGGAAACAGCAAAAGAATTTTTCCAATTAATTGCGGTTTATCCACAATTTCCAGAAATTCTTTAAAATCATCAAGTTTGTTCTGTTTGAAAAGGAACTTAATCATTTCAGATTTCAACCCGCTGCCTTTCAACTCCTCTTCTAAATCCCCTTTTAATTTAGGAGTATTTTTCTTGGCATTATTAATTGCTTCTCTTGATATTTTTAACAAAGGCAAATCAGTTTCAGGATACATTCTTGCTGCTCCTGGCACAGGTCTCAAAAATTCTGTGCTGGCATCAGGCAAGGCATTTCTCACTTCAGAAAATAATTTTTTAATTTCAATATTTCTTTTTTGCCTTTCAATTTCATTTTCAACTGTCTTCACAAAAATCCTCATATCCTGAACACCTTTAAGTTCAACTCTCGGGTGCCCCTGGATAGATAAATTAACATCCTGCCGAATTGTTCCAATTCCTCTTTTAACTTTACAACTTCTTAGAATATTTCCGATCTTCAACGCAACTTCTTTGGCCTGCTCAGGATTTTTTATATCAGGAAAAGTTGTTATTTCGACCAAAGGGATTCCCAACCTGTCTAATTTGTAAATAACTTTTTCCTTGCTTCTCTCGACAATTCTCGCAGCATCTTCTTCAAGGCATATATTCTCAATTCTTACTTTCCCCTGCTCCGTATCAACATAACCGTCTTTTGCAATTAAAACAGTTCTTTGAAATCCAGAAGTATTAGAACCATCAATAACAGTCTTTCTCATAATCTGGGTTACAGGAATAATTTTAGCATGCAACAAAAGAGCAATCTGCAGGGCAATTTTCAAAGATTCTTTATTTATTTGGTGGGGCGGCTCTTCGTCCAACTCAACCAAACAAGTAGTATCATATCCTTGATAAATAAACTCTTTCCCTAAACCAGCCTCGTGTTTTGCCGCTATATCAACTTCTCCGCTCTCCCCGGCAACAACATGCAACTTTCTTTTGATTTCAAAATCAGGCTCATCTTTTCTCAACAAAGAGGGGCAGTCACAAAATAATTTTTTAGTATCAAGTTGCTGATGAATTTCCAATCCGCACTTGAATCCTAATTTTTCATAATCAGTTTCTTCTGTCATCTAAAAAATAAAGAAGAAGAGTTTATTAAATTT
>CAYUZQ010000050.1:0-3716 GCA_964448815.1 Candidatus Woesearchaeota archaeon | reverse complement strand
CCCCCTTTTTAATTGCTCTTGAAGCAGGATCTTCTTCTCCAAAATAAGCTTCTGTCTCGACAATTCTTGTTCTAAACCTTTTTCCATTAATTTTTCTAACTAAAATTTTCCCAAGCAAATCCTTAGCAACTAAATCTGCACTCCTTTGAAAAAATTTTTTATTGAGCTTCATTAATTATTTAAAGATTGAACTAATTAAAAAACTATGTGGCGCCTTAACAAAGTTCATCCCTTTCAAAAACTAGGGAACATATACTTCCATGGAAATAGAAATAAAAAGGAAATAGCTATAACTTTTGATGATGGGCCTTCTAAAGAAACTGAAAAAATTTTAGATATTTTAAAAAAGGAAAAATGTAGAGCAACATTTTTTGTGCTAGGTAAAAAAATAAGAAAAAATAGAAAAATAATTCAAAGGATGATTAAAGAGGGTCATGAAATTGGGAATCATTCTTTTAATCATTATGACCTGGAAAAAAAGGATTACAGATTAATATTAAGTGAATTGGTAAAAACTGACGAGGAATTAAAAAAAGTTGGAATAACCCCAAAAGTTTTCAGAGCGCCATACCACCATATAGGATTAAATGTGATAAGAGTTTGTAAGAAACTTGATAAAAAAATAATCGTTGCAGATATTTTTTCAGGAGATTGGAATAGGCAAAAAACAGATGAAGAGGTAACAAAAGAGGTCTTAAGTAAGACGAAAAAAGGTTCAATAATAAACTTTCACGATTATGCAGAAGATGTGGGAAGAAATAAAAGAATAGTAGAAATTATTAAGAAAGTGGTTCTTGCATTAAAAAAGAAATATAAATTAGTTACAGTATCAGAACTTTTAGAATTGTAAAATGCCAATCAACGCATCCCCACATTTTGAAAAAGCTCAAGCAGAGTATGAACAAGCTCAAACAACAGAACAAAAAATTAGATACCTAAAAAAAATGATTACCCTCGCTCCAAAACATAAGGGCGCTGAGAATCTTCGTGCCCAATTAAAAAGGAGGTTGTCAAAATTGAAATATACAAAAGAAAAAGAGTCCAAAAAAGCAGGCTCAACTAAAAAAGGAATAAGAAAAGAAGAAATGCAGGCAGTTATCGTGGGAGAAAGCAGTTCAGGAAAATCATGGTTATTAAAAAAAATAACAAATGCAAATCCAAAATTAAAAGAAAATTTATTTGAGGAATTTACAACAAAAAAACTAGAATTAGGAATTATGAAATTTTGTGGGGCAAATGTGCAAATAATTGAAAATCCCGCAATTGATTCTAATTACTATGATAAGGGACTTACAAATACCACAGATACGATTATAATAACAGTAACAAGTTATGAACAAATAGAAAGAATTCTTAAAAAACTACCTGACAAAAAAAAGATAATTGTCTATAACAACTTCGTGGACAAACTCCCTGAGCAAAAAAGAAAAATTAAAGCGAGATTAGAAACAGAAAAATATGATTATGTGATGATTGAACCAGAAACTTTAGAAGGGATAGAAAAATTAAAAGAAAAAATTTTCAAGTCTTTTAACAAGATGAGAGTTTATACAAAAGAGCCTGGAAAAGAAAAATCTGAAAAACCAATTATCCTCCCTCCTGATTCAACAATAAAAGATGTTGCAGAAAAAATTCTTCATGGCTTTTCTGATAAAATAAAACAAACAAAAATCTGGGGTCCAAGTTCGAAATTTCCAGGGCAAAAAGTTGGATTAAAACATAAATTAAAAGATTTAGATGTTGTGGAGTTTAAGACTAAGTAACTATTTCCAACTTTTTTTGGCTAATTTTTCCAATTCTTTTTTATGTTTGTGAATTGGTTTTAAAAGTTCACTAATTTCTTTTGCAACAGCATTTTTTAAATCAAGAGGGTGTAATTTCTTTTTTATAAAATCTTTTTTAATTTCTTCATAAGTTTCATATTCTAAATTTCCTCCATACTTTTTATCCCTTTTAACAAGAAATTTCTCTCTTTTATCTTTTTTAATAGTCATGATAACGTGTTCTAAAAAAATCATGACTCCGTTATTAGAATCTCCAGCAATCATTTCGGCGTTTTTCAATTTGTTTTTAATTGTTTTTTCGTCATCCAACAAATCAATTTTCGATCTTTCATCAGAAGCGCTCATCTTTTCCCCAATTAAACCAGGAAGTAAAGGAAACATGATCTCAATCCGTGGTTTGTACCCCATCTTAAGATGATTCTCTCTTGCTAAAACAAAAATCTTTCTCTGATCAGTTCCACCAAGTTGTGCATCCACTCCTAAATACTGCTCATCTAATGCCTGCATTATTGGATAAATTAAACCAGAGAGTTTGGGATTTTTTCCCATTTTGACAACATCTGATGCCGCCTTATTAGCATCTCTAATAGAAGTAAAACTTGACATTTTTAATACATCGAAGATATAATCCCTAGTCAATTCAAAACTACTCCCCTTTACAAATTCTAAATTTTTTATACCAGCGCCAATTGCCTGGATCATCAAAGGAATAATTCTTTCGTAATACTTATATCTCTCATCTAAGATATTCCAAGGAGTATTATCTAAAGCTGCGTGCATGTCTGCCAGCAAGATTTTTACCTTAAATCCTGCTTCTAATAAATCCGCTACTTTTAACCCCCAAATAAAATATCCCACATGAGGCCTGCCTGTAGGAGCAGTTCCAATATAAACAGAAGGGCTTTTTTTCTCTTTCAAAAGTTTTTTTAACTCCTCTTCCCCAATTATCTCAACAGTGTTCCTCTTAACCAACCCAATCTTTTCATTTATACCCATAACCATGACACAACAATAAATATATATTTTATAAAAGTATTTATTTAATGCTCTTCCAAATCATGATTTTCCTTCTCCTCGGCATCATCGCAGGAACTTTAACAGGATTGGTTCCAGGAGTTCATATAAATCTCATAGGAATTTTTCTTATCTCTTTGTCTGCTTCTCTTTTCACCTCAATAGAACCAACTTATCTCGTGGTTTTTATTGCATCAATGGCCATCACACACACTTTCATTGATTTTATTCCCTCAATATTTTTGGGCTGTCCTGACACTGACACAGAATTGAGTATATTGCCGGGGCATGATTTACTGAAAAAAGGGCAGGGTTATCAGGCAGTTATGCTGACTTGTTATGGAAGTTTGATTGCAGTATTTACCTTAATTTTAATTTCATTTCCATCTGTATTGATAATCTCTAAAATTTATTCTTTTATTTCAAAATTAATTCCGTACCTGCTCATTCTCGCTTCATTCTTTTTAATCTCAAGAGAGAAAAAGAAATTTTCAGCACTGTCCGCTTTTCTATTATCTGGTTTTTTAGGCTGGAATGTCTTGAACATCGGAATTAAAGAACCGCTCCTGCCTTTGCTGACAGGATTGTTCGGGGCTTCTATGTTAATCACAAGCATAAAAAATAAAACACAAATTCCAAAACAGGACATTACAATTCCAAAGAAAAATTTATCAAAACCAATTGCAAAAGCATTTATCGGCTCGCTGATCGCTTCGCCATTATGCAGTTTTCTTCCGGGACTGGGAAGCGGACAGGCGGCAATTATAGGAGACAGCATATCAAAAACAGATAAAAGAGGTTTTCTTGTTTTGCTCGGTGCAACAAATACCCTTGTTATGGGATTCTCATTTATTTCACTTTACATAATTTCAAAAACCAGAACCGGAGCAGCAGTTGCAATTCAGGAAATAATTGGAA
>CAYUZQ010000049.1:0-3800 GCA_964448815.1 Candidatus Woesearchaeota archaeon | reverse complement strand
ATGATGCTAAAAATTATAAAATAAAACAGCATGTTAAAGCAGTTACTTATAATGAGATGTTTGTAAAAAAACGAGGGAAAAAATGGATTGCACAGGTTGTGATTGATGTTTGAATAATTTTTATTAATTATTTGATAAGAAGATAAGGATTAAATGGTTCTTGAAGATAAAAAGTGGTTAAGGTTGTTAATCCACAATAATTCTGTACGGGAATTGTTACAGGTACAGTATGAGGAAATTTAAGATAAACTTTTTTGCCTTTTTTAAAAGCTGTTTCAATTGTTCTTTTTTCATTTTCTCCAAGAGGAAAAGCATTCTTAAACATAAAGATATCAAAAGGGTATTTTTCCCTAACTCTGTCTTGAGGAGAATTAAATAAATCAATGTCTGGATTCTCAAAAGGTTCTTTTATAAGGGAAGGAGACAAAAAATCTGAAGTTTCAATTCCCAGAACCCTAAGATTTCTGTCAGTTACTGCATAATATTCTTCCATTAAAATATTATCTCTCTTAATTATTTAAAGATTATTGTGATTAGGGCTGTAATTGAATAAAGCCTTTTTCTCGATTTTTTTAACATCGGAATTTAACGAAGTTCTGAAAGAATTTGGGTCAAGCGAAGTGCAACGAGGTTCTTTAAATCTGTGCTAAACGCCCCGAGCAAAGCGAGACAAAATTTAATAAACTTCATCTTCCTTTCAATTAAAATGGACCTCAAAAAAATCTCAAAAAATATTTATGAAATCCCGAAGCAGGGAGAAATGAAAGTTCCCGGATTGATTTATGCAAGTGAGAAACTCATGGAAAATATTCAAAAAGACAAAACTCTGGAGCAGGTGAAAAATGTTGCATGCTTGCCCGGAATTTTGAAAGCGTCAATTGCCGTCGCTGATGCACACCAAGGGTATGGATTTCCAATCGGAGGAATTGCAGTTTTTGATGTGGACAAAGGGATAATTTCTCCCGGGGGAGTGGGGTATGACATCAATTGCAGTGTAAGACTTTTGAAAACAAACTTAATAAAAAAAGATATAATCAAAAAACAAAAACAGATTGTTGAGGCTCTTTACAGGAAAATTCCTTCGGGCGTTGGGAGAGGAAGTAGGTTCCAGATTACAAAAAAAGAACTTGATAAAATTTTAGAAAGAGGAGCAAAATATATGGTAGAAAAAGGATATGGTGTAAAAGAAGATTATTTGCATACGGAAGAAGAAGGTTGCATGAAAGAAGCTGATGCAGGCAAAGTTTCAGAAAGGGCAATCAGGAGGGGAATCGGGCAACTCGGAACCCTTGGAGCAGGAAACCATTTTTTGGAAGTGCAGTGTGTTGATGAAATTTTCGACGAGGAAATTGCAAAAGTCTTTGGATTAAAAAAGGGGCAGGTTACGATAATGATTCATTGCGGTTCAAGAGGTTTGGGACACCAAGTTGCTTCTGATTATATAAAATTAATGGAAGAAAAATATGGGTTCGAAAATTTGCCTGACAGAGAATTAATTCATGCTCCAATCAAAAGCAAATTAGGCAAGGATTATTACAGTGCGATGTGCGCTTCTGCGAATTTTGCCTTTGCAAACAAACAATTAATAACCTACTGGGTGAGAGGAGAAATGAAAAAGTTTTTCCCAAAAGCCAAGACAGATGTCATATACGACGTGTGCCACAATATTGCAAAATTTGAAAAGCACATTGTTAATAAAAAAGTTCAGAAAGTTCTAGTTCACAGAAAAGGTGCAACAAGAGCTTTTGGTCCTGGGCACACAGAAATTCCTGAAGATTATAAAAAAATCGGGCAGCCGGTTATTATTCCCGGGAGCATGGGCACAGCATCTTATTTACTTGTTGGAACAGAAAAAGCAGAAGGAATGACATTTGCGAGCACTGTTCACGGAGCAGGCAGGATAAGCAGCAGGAGCGCTGCTTCAAAAAAACTTAAGGGTGAAGAAATAAAAAAAGAACTTAATAAAAAAGGAATTGAAGTAAAATCAGGAAGCTGGAAATCGCTTGCAGAAGAATCTCCTGAAGCTTACAAGGATATTGATGAAGTTGTAAAAGTTGTTGATGAGTTGGGAATTTCTAAAAAAATTGCCAGATTGAAACCGTTGGTTGTGGTGAAAGGTTAAATTTAAAAAATACTCTTTCTTAATGATAAGCATGGAAAAAGAGGAAACAAGAAGTAATAAAAAAATAATATTTATTGCGTCGGGCATTTTGCTTGTTCTGATTATTGGAATTATAATTTGGGGAATATACAGCAAAATAGAAAGCAAACCAAAACCAAATCCTATTGATGCTCAGTGCAGATTTGCCTGTGAAAATGCTCAAAGAACAGGTTTTTGTTTTGTTGAAAGAAAAGTAAATGACGAGCTGACAGCAACATGTGATGAACTTTCAAAAAATCCCTTGTATGCTGAATATAATGTTGAGGCATGTCCTGCAATATCCTGTGTTGCTCAAGAAAATCAAAAAGAAAAAGACCAGACATGTGTAACAGGCTTGGGAGGTAAATGGGAATTTCCTGATGCACAGGGAAAATGCCCTCAAAGCGGGGAGGAAGTAATCAGACAAGTAACACCATCTAACGAGCCACCAGTACAAGGACAAATTTGCTGCAGGTAAATGTTTGTTACTAAAAATTAAAAAAATATAAGACGAAAACAAAAGAATAAATTAAAAAGATAATTTAAAAAATATTTAATAAATTGAATATAAAAAGCGACAAAATTTAATTAAAATGCAAAAAATATTAGATAAAAAGCATGTGCTAAAAAGATTGTTTATTTTATCTGGATTTTTATTTCTGACTATTTTTTTAATTAATATTATTCCTGCTACAACAAACGATTATCGTTGTTGGGTTGAATCAAATTCTGCTACTTGTGAAGTTAATGGAAAAGTTGTAATGGGGTTGTCTGGCTCAACAAATGCCCACGGAGCATTAGAAGGACAAGAGGGTTCTGCTCCTGTTTTGTGTTGTAATTTTGGTGCAGGAGATACAACTTGCTCTTTAGAACTTGATCCTGATACAAATCAACCAATTAATAAAATCCTTGGACTTTCTTTTTCTACAAATGCTCATGCAGAAAGCCCCTCTTTAGTTATTTCTAATTACAATACTAATGTGTGCTATAATGGTTTTAAAGTTTGCAGAAGAACAGAAAACAATTGTGATGAGACTGAAATTAAAGTTCTTTACATATTTAACAAGACAAACGCACATATTGAAGAAGCTGATTTAGAAACTCAAAATTATGATTCAAAAATTTGTTGTATTATTGATCAAAATTCATTATGTGAATTAACATCTGCAGAGTGGGAATATGAAGAAATTTATGAAGGAGCAAAGGCTAGTGCAATAGTTCATGGAGAAGATTGCGATAATGTTGAAATCTCTTTTGAAGTTTTTAGAGGTTCTGAACTTTGTGGTGAAATTGAAAAGTGCACGAATCCATTAAATGTTCTTTTTAGTACAATTGGATATATTAATGGAACATGGACTGCTAGTCCTTATGATGATGAGGAATATTCTTTTATTGCAAGTGTTGTTGGAGGAGGAAGTTCGGTAGAAAGTAATAATACTCTTCTTGTTACTGAGAATAAATGTGCTGGAATAGGGTATTGCAGGAATTATGCAGAGGATTATTGTGAATCTGATCCTTGTAATGTAGCAGAAGAGAGTGTTCCAGAGGACATTAATTGTAATGACCCTGGTACAAATTGTCATTGCTGGTGGAATGCAACAAGTGGTGTGTGTGGTCCTGATTGGGAAGCAACTGGACCTGGTGCTAAAGTCTGTGGGGA
>CAYUZQ010000048.1:0-3824 GCA_964448815.1 Candidatus Woesearchaeota archaeon | reverse complement strand
TAGGGATAACTATAAGAGTATCAACAATGGACTCCATTCTTTCCAAACCTTCCATGGCATTTTCTATTCTTTTCCTTCCCTCAATTGTAAAAGGCAATGTTACAACCCCAATTGTCAAAGCGCCTTGTTTTTTTGCTAAAGAAGCAATAACAGGTGCTGCACCTGTTCCTGTCCCCCCGCCCATACCACAAGTTATGAAAACCATATCACTCCCTGCAAGCTTTTTCTTTATTTCAGATTCAGACTCTTTTGCTGCTTCCTGCCCTATTTTAGGATTGCTCCCTGCACCCAACCCCTGAGTCAGTTCCTTTCCAATAAGAATTTTCTGGTCTGCATTAGTATATAACAAATCCTGAGCATCTGTATTTATTGCTATAAGTTCTCCCCCTTTAATTCCAATTTCCCTCATTCTGCTCAGAGAGTTTCCCCCCCCGCCACCAACGCCAATTACTTTAATCCGTGTAGATTGTTTTTTCAAAAGTTCTGCTAATTCCTGATCAATTTCCCTTATCTCCGGGGACAATTCAGAAGGAACAAAATTTTCATCTCTTTCATAAATATCTCCCATGTTTAAAAAAAGAAGTGTTGATTTATAAGGATTGTTGTGATTTATTGAGAGATAATTATTTATACGCCCCTTTATAATTAAAAACATGGAGAAGAATGGAAAAGCATTGATTTTATTTGCACTATCGATAATTTTCTTTAGTTTAAATTTCACTCCAAATTTAACAGGGAATATTACTGGTTCATTAAATAACTTCCATGTTTTTACAATATTGGGTTTTGTATTTTTAGCTGGTTCGTTTGTTCTATTTTTATCTAAGAGGGTATTAGATGCAATTGTAATTCCAACAGGGGGCGGAGATTGGGATTATGATGAAAAAATGTATTTTGAAGATAAAAAAAGAGCAGAAACAGCTGTCCAAAATAAAGGAAAGTTAGGAAAGGAAAAATATTTTGTTATCAGCGGGGATATAGGAAAAAGTAAAAATGAAATTAAAGAAGGGCAATCTCGTTCAATATATAGCTTTCTTAGAAGGCATAAAATAAACCCAAGCCAAATGATTATAGAGGGGAAATCGCATGATACACTTGAAAATGTTTTATACACATTAAAAAAATTAAAGGAAAGAAAAAAGAAAGAGGGTGCAGAAAGAACGTGGGAGATTGCCTTTGTTTCATACCCTGGACATTTGGAAAGAATTGAAGATTTTGAAAAAGAAGCAATAAAAAAAGGCATTATTGGTAAAAAGGATTTTAGATTTCATAAAATAAAAACAAAGGAGACTCCTGAAGAAAGAGAATATGAAGGAAATATTCTCAGAAGAATAAGGCACCAGGGAAAATTACTTACAATGGGGAAGTATAAAAGTAAAAAATAATTGGCTTAGGCTATCTGGGAAATCAAATCTTTTTCTAAATCTTTTATTTTAGAATTTCCATTTACTTCAATAATTTTGAAGTATTTTTCTTTTTCTGTTTCATTAAAATCTTCGCTTTGAAATACAAAATTAGCGAGAAAATTTATTTTCTTTTGGTTAATTCTTCCTTCTTCCCTTTGAAGACATGTTTTAAATAGGGAATTTATCTGAATGAAAATAATTTTTGCATTATACTGTCTTGCTAATTCATAATATCCTAATCTATTTTCACTTGTTCTTATATCATCATCAAATACAACATTATATCCTAAGTTTAAGCAATCACGGGTTAATTTTTCCTGATAAAAATAAGAGATATACCATGGGCCTGGATATTTAAATTTCCTCTCTCTTAATCTTTCTCTATAAATTTCCACATCTTTTCCATAAAGACGAAGATAATCGACAATGTTATGCCCCCTCAACAAAATTGTATGCGGAAGAAAATTTTCTATTTCCTTTGCTAAAGTTGTCTTGCCTGCTCCGGGAAGTCCTAAAAACAAAATTAATTTTTTATTAGGATTTTTTATTCTTCGTAAATTAGTTAAACCTAATTTCTTTTTAAGAAAAGAAACATTTCTCGAATATTCCTCTTTAAATTCATTTGAGTATCCTTTTAATTTTTTCCTCCATTTTTCAAAAGGAATAAAAGAGCTTGATCTCTTTGTAAGTCCATAATCCCTTCTTATTTCTTTTCTTAAATTTTGGAATAGGTTTTCCATTTGATTAAATAAATAATAAGTATTTAATTTATTTTCTCCCATTTATCTTTCTTTCTAACTCATCAAACCTCTTCCTGTTATTCATATCAAAAATCCACTCCAAAAATAAAATTGCTGGAAAAACAATAAAAACTGTGAGCACGAGTCCCTCGATTGTAAATCTTTTCATCTGAGTAAAATCCAAATCCATATAAATGCCATGAATTATCGAAGCTATTGAAATCAGGACAGAAAACACAAATAAAATTAATACTTGTTTTTTAAGAAATGGAAGGGATTTCATAGAGTAATTAAGAGAAGAGAGTTTTTATTTATTTTCTTTTTTGTCTTCAACCTCTACTTTCTTTTTCTCTTCTTCAATCTCTTTAATTTCTAACTCCAAATTAAAAATATCCTTGAATTTATCCCTGAACATCTCAACAAATTTTACAAGGGGTTTTTCTACCTGCATAACAATTTTCGTTTCCTTAATTTCGAACTGTAAATCTTTCTTAAATAAAAATTCACTAAACGCTTTTATTTTTTCATTTATGTCTTCAATTTTTTGTAAAACCTTTATGTCGTACACAACAGTTTTCCCTGCTATTGGATTATTAAAATCAACCATAACCCTCCCCCCAGAAACCGTCAAGATTTTTGCAATCCTTCCGTCAAAATTAAATACTGCACCGGGCGCTGGATTGATTTTATGCTGGATAAAAATTTTCATGGGCATCATTTGAACGAGCTTTGGATTTCTGTTTCCAAAAGCATGCTCTGGTTTAAGTTCAACCTCATATTTTCCAATTTCTTTTCCAATCAAAAAATCGTCTATTCCCCTGAGGAACATGCCTTCGCCTAAACAGAAAACAAAAGGTTTTGCTTCAAAATCAGAATTTATTTTTTCCAAATCTTTTTTAATATTTGAATCAAAAATCTCTCCGCCTTTAATCCTTCCTGTAAATTCCACCTCGATAAAATCTTTTTTCTTTAGTTTCATTTTATTTTCCTAATTAAAAATCTTTATAAATGTATTTCTTTTAACCTAATTATGGTTTTAAAAATGATAAATGCCACAGAGGCAAAAGTCGGTACAAATATCCTGCTTGACGGGAAAGCGCATACTATCAAAAAAATTGATGTGAGTAAAACGGGAAAACACGGGCATGCCAAAGTTAGAATAGAAGCGATAGGAATAATTGATGGGCAGAAAAAAGTTTTTGTTATCCCAGGGCATGATAAACTTGAAGTTCCCTTGGTCGATAAGAGAAAGGGGCAGGTTTTATCAATTGCGGAAAAGATTAGTGTCATGGATTTGGAAAATTTTGAAACTCTGGAACTTGCTTGTCCAGAAGAAATAAAATCAGAACTAACAGAAAACTGCAACGTGGAATACTGGGATATTGAAGGTGAGAAAATAATAAAGAGGAAATTGTAACATGAAGAAGGTAAATATAGAAGAAGATTTAAAAAGAGCTGAAGAAGAATTTAAAGTGGCTGAGAGGATTTACCCAGAAAAAATTAGATATAGCAAAGAAACAAGTTCAAATTATTTAGCTTGTATGATGTCTTTAAATTTTGCTATATATCATCAAAATCAGGTAATTATTAAATTATTAAAGGGCATCTACGAGAGATATTAACATGGCAAAAATAAAAGAAGCACAAAACAGATTATTCAAGAACATTTTTGTTTGTA
>CAYUZQ010000047.1:0-3863 GCA_964448815.1 Candidatus Woesearchaeota archaeon | reverse complement strand
TAATCTAATCTTCCAACCATTTTATTTCAGCCCCTCAATATCTCCCTCAGCTTCCCCTGCTTCTATGACTGCGACAGATGATGCTGAAACAGGAATACCGACGGCAATTCCCAGTTTCTGCTTGCTGTCAACTTCCTGACATTTTATTTTCTTTTCCTTGCATAAAACAGGAATATGCTGGACAATCTCCTTCGGCTCAACATCAGAAGCATAAACAACAAACTTTGCAGTTCCTCTCTCAATCGCTTTAGTAACTTCGTTAGTTCCCTTCTCAATCTTCCCTGTTCTTTTTGCTTTCTCAATTATTTGATATATGTCTGCCATTTTAATAAAATACGAGGAATAAACATCCTCATTTCATTGGACAAATTAATGAGAAAAAATTGATTTATAAACTTTACTTCCAACCAACATCGACTTCATCAGTTCTCTGCCTTGGTTTTATGTCAAGTTTGTCAAGTTCTTTTGGATAATAAATTAAACCAGTTTTTATCTTACTAATTTCTCCGCGGGCGGGCGGGGGAGATGAAGATAAAGACTTAAACATAATCTCTCCCAAATAAGCAATCATTGCCCCGTTATCGACGAGCAGAGAATTATCAGGAACAAACATTCTTGTTTTTTCAATTCTGTCTTCGCACATTTTCTTGCACATTTCCTGAAGCCGTTTGTTACAGGCAACACCCCCGCCCAAAAGCAGTTCTTTTTTTCCAGTATGTGCCAAAGCTCTTTCTGCTGTTTCGACAAGCATAGCGAAAACTGTCTCCTGCATTGAATAAGATAAATCTGACAGGTCATATTTTTTAGATTCAATCTTTTGTTTCAGATTAGTTAAAATTCCTGAAAAAGCAACGTCCATTCCTTTCACTTTATAAGGAATCTCCACATACTTGCTTCCCTTATCTGCCAGTTTTTGTATAGCAGGACCTCCGGGAAAACCTATCCCGGCACATCTCGCGAAATTATCAATAAAGTTCCCGACGCCAATATCTAAAGTCTCCCCGAATATCCTGTACTTTCCGGCTTCATAAGCAATTACCTGCGTGTTTGCTCCAGAAGCATAAAGCATAACAGGGTCTTTGGCACCAGTAATTCTTCCGATTTCCAGATGAGCAATGCAATGATTAACAGGAACAATTCGTTTTTTCAGTTTTTTGGAGAGTTCTTTAACAAACTTCATGCCTTCTAACAAGCAAGGAGCAAGCCCGGGTCCCTGCGAAAAAGCAATAGCGTTTATTTCCTCTTCTTTAATTCCAGATTTAGCTAATGCCTCAAAATAAATTTCGTTTTTATTTTCAAAATGGTGCTTCGCAGCTTCAACAGGAATTATCCCCCCTTTCTCTGTAGTATAACTGCGTTTAACATTTGCCAGAATTTTTCCATTTGAAACAATTCCAATTCCAAAAGTATGTGCTGTTGATTCTATTCCTAAAATAATGGACATAATTATATCCCTCCAATTAGATTTATAAAATCTTTCCCTTTATTACTTTTATGGAAGAGATTTCTTTAGTATGCCTAGCTGCAGGAATGTCAAAAAGATTTGGGGGAAAATTAAAACAATTTGCAAGAGTGGGAAAAAACAACAGAACACTTATTGAGTGCATTATCAATCAGTCAATCCCTTCAGGGATTAACAAGATTATTTTAATAGTAAGAAAAGAGACAAAAGAAAAATTTAAGAAAATCTTTAAAGAAAAATATAAAGAAATTCCTGTTTATTATGCGATTCAGAAGTATGACAAAGAGAAAAGGGAAAAGCCATGGGGAACAGGAGATGCTGTTTGTTCTGCTAAAAAATTAATAAAAGAACCTTGCATAATCTGCACTGGAGACGATCTGCCGGGAGAAGGAACATTTAAAATTTTAATGAAGCATTTAAAAAATAAAAAGACAGAGGCGACGGTTGCAAAAAAATTAATTGAAATGCTTCCAAAAAAAGGGAAGGTAAACCGGGGAATTTTCAAAACTATGGCAGGAAGGGTCATTGGTGGAGAAGAAGTGTGCGGAGTTAGCAGATGGAACCTAAAAGAAAAAAGATTAAAAAAAGAAGATCTGGTCAGCATAAGCATTTTTGCATTACATCCTGAGACAATTATATTGTTAGACGAAAAGTTAAAGGAATTTAAAGGAAAAAATGAAAAAAATAAAATAATTGAGTTCTATTTGAATATCGCTCTTATAAATTTAATAAAAGAAAATAAAATACAAATGGAAATTTATCCTACGAAAGAAAAGTGGATTGGAATAACGAACAAAGAAGATGAAAAAATGGCAAAGGAAGAGTTAAATAAAAAATAATAAAATATAAATAAAAAATAAAAACTTTTTATCTTCTTTTTTTCTTTTTAGCTTTCTTTTTTACTGTCTTTTTCTTGGTAGCTTTTTTCTTCTTTTTTCCACCACGAGCCATTTTTGCTTCACAGATATTCCCTTTGCCGTCTACATAATAAAGATGCCCAGGTTTTCTCTTAACAATCAGCTTGTGAATTATTTTTCCCATTTTTAACCTCCTTTTTTTTATATAATAAAGAGTTGTACCCTTTAATTATAATAATTCATGTCAATTAACTATTTAAACTTTTCGTATCACCGACGAGAAGTTCAACAATTTATTATATTTTTTATTAATCGGAATTTCAATAAGTCTGCGAAATTTTTTTTTAGGCAAAACATAAAACTTCCATGGTTCCACTGTTCTAATTTCAATCACATGATTTTTATCGTCGAGCCAAAGGGCAACAAAAGGAAAAAATACAAAACAGGAATGAATTTTCAATCTTCTCAATTTTTTAAAATCAAGCAATAATAGTGCAGGAGCATTTTCTCTTCGGCGAAACATCAAACCCCTAAACGCTCCAAACAAGTTGCATTTTTTCACATCAAGAGAAATTTTTTTATTTTTGTAATTAAAATTTATTTCCATTTTTCTTTTCCTCTTTTTTCTCCATGTATGCATTAAACATTAAATTTACATTTTTGTCTGTAACAAAATCATGGTGCCTGAATCCTCCACCAAAAGTTTTCGGTATATGCATTAGTTCATGGATTATGGTTTTTACTTTCTCTTCTTCTGAAAGTTTATCAAATTTTTCAGATAAAAATTCAAGTGTATAAACAGCTACAACCCCTAAAGCTTTTTGCATTAGTTTCCCCAAAGCATGACATCTGGCGATAGTCCTTTTTGTTGAACTTCCATAACTCCTGAAACACCTCACTCTTTCAACTTTTATGTGCGGGAATAATAATCTTGAAATTTCTTCTGCTTTTTTCTGAATCTCTGGAGCAAATTCATATCTCATATAAAAGAATCAATAATAATCTTTATATAACTTATTCTTATAACTTAATTATGCTCAAAAAAATAAAAGATAATATCTGGCAAATGACTTTCACAGAATTCGGCTCTTGTGTTTATTTAATCAAACTCAAAGGAAAAAACATTTTAATTGACACCAGCTCTCCTCAAAATATTGAAGAATTAAAAGAGGATTTAAAAAAATTGAATTTGTCTCCAAGAGAAATACATATTGTCATACTAACTCATAATCACTGGGACCATACTGGAGGCATTTTATTATTTTTAAATTCAAAAATATATGGGAGCAAAAAAGATTTTGGAGAGAATATAATAGATATAAAAAAATTAAGGGTTCCTGAATTAAAAATTATTGAAACCTCAGGGCATACAAAAGGAGGAATTTGTATTCTTTATGACGAGGTTTTATTTTCAGGAGACACTCTTTTTCACCACGGATTAACAGGAAGAATGGATTTACCAGGAGGTTCAGAAAAAGATATGAAAAAATCATTAAAGAAATTGAAAAAAATAAATTACAAAATTTTATGTCCAGGACATGGTC
>CAYUZQ010000046.1:0-3949 GCA_964448815.1 Candidatus Woesearchaeota archaeon | reverse complement strand
TTCATGTTTTTGGAATCAATATAAGAGAAATTATCGAGGGGAAGAAACAGATGACTCTAGGAGATTTTTAAGAAAAATTTATTCCCAAGAAATATATTTTTTCTCGTCTGAAAATAATTCGTCACTCGAAATTTCTAATTTTCCTTCTAATCCTTCTGGAACATCAAATACAATTTTACCTCTTTTTGGCAATCCTGGTTGTAGTTGATCGTAACTAAAAGAATCATCAAGATAAATTTCGGCAGTGGTATCGTGATCAAAAGTCCTTCCTTGATTATCATAGATTTTTATATTAGAACCCCAAAATGTCTTAGATTCTTTTCCAACATTTTCAACAGTAATATCAAAAATGTAAAAAATTCCGTCCGCTGTTTCTCCCATAAACCCAATGTAATCATAGGATTCCCCTGCCTGATTACTCTCGGTTTTACTATGGATTGTGTATGCTATATCATCAACCACAACCCTATCTCCTAATCTATATTGATAAGTACAAGTTTGTGTTTCTGAGGGTTTTCCTGAATTTGTTCCACAATCATTAGAATCCGTGCATATTCTTGTTTGAATTCCAGAAGTGCCACATTCAGACCAAGAGCTACAACTCCAATCTGTATTACATTGTGCAATCCCTTCTTGTTCCTGTTCATCCTGCTCATCAACAATGTTTCCAGTGGTATTAGAATTATCTCCTCCAAATATTGCTCCAAACATCCCTAAGACAATTAATCCTAAAAAGATACTAATTATCCAATGTCTAGCAAACCAATTTTTGTTTTTTGTTTCTGTTACCATCTTCTTAAATTATACTGCAAACGCATTTTATAAACTTTTTTAAAACAAACATTCAATCTTATTCCATGGAACTAGACAAACAAAAAATCATCCAGGCAGGAAAAATTTCAAAACAAGCAAAAGAATATGCAAGGGAAATTATAAAAAAAGGTGTGCCTCTTTTAGAGATAGCTGAAAAAGTTGAAGGTAAAATTTTTGAACTCGGAGGAAAACTTGCATTTCCAATTAACTTAAGCATAAATGAAATTGCAGCACATTACACTCCCTCCCACGACGACGAAAATTTAGCACATGGTCTATTAAAAGTAGATTTGGGGGTTCATGTCGACGGGTGGATTGCAGATACTGCCTTCTCCATGGATTTAGAAAATAGTGAAGAGAACAAAAAATTAATTGAAGCGAGTGAACAGGCATTGCTAAAAGCACAGGAGACTATTAAAGAAAATATTTCGGCAAATGAAATAGGAAAAAAAGTTTCTGAAGTAATAGAATCAAAGGGATTTTCTCCGATAATAAATCTTTCAGGACATCAAATTGAAAATTATGAACTGCACGCAGGAATTTCAATTCCTAATTTTAATGATAAAAAAAGAATTATATTAAAAAAAGGACTTTATGCAATAGAGCCTTTTGCAACAACTGGAAACGGAAAAGTTCACGACGGCAAACCCTCTGGAATTTATATGTTGCTCGATAATAAAAAACCGCGGAGCCAGACAGCGAGGGAAATCTTAAACTTTATTGAAGAAGAATACAAAACACTGCCGTTTTGCTCAAGATGGCTTGTTAAAAGATTCGGAACAAAAGCATTGTTCGGATTAAAGCAATTAGAAGAAAATAAAAATCTGCACCAATTTGCACAACTTGTTGAAACTCAAAACGCAAAAGTGAGCCAAAAAGAAAATACTATATTGATAGGTGATAATGAGAAGATTGTGACGACGGATTAGAATATTCTCCAAGAGTAGATTTTTTATTTAAACCTTCCTTCTGTGCTTAGATCAATATACTTATCTAAATACAATCTTAGAATAGGATTACGAGAACCTAATTTTCTAATGCATTCTCCAAACTCTGCTTTTATTTCTTCTTCGGGGGCTTTAGCTCTTGTAAGTTCTACTAATTTTTTCAATTCCGGATATTTGTCTTCTAATGTTTCCATATTAAATCTCCATAGAAATCATTTATAAATTTATCCCAAATAACTGCTTTCAGAAGGGACCGCTGCTTTTGCAGATTTCAAATAATTCTCTTCAGCTTTTTTATAAACTTCAATAGTTGATTTGTTTACACTTGGTTTAATTTTCTTTAAAGCCTCATCAAAATGTTTTTTCCTGACTTGTTTGGAATCTAATGACTCACGCAAAGCAAGCATCCCAGCTTCTCTTACCAAAGCATCTAAATCAGCGCCAGTGTATCCCGCAGTTTTCTTGGCTGTATCATTCAATAAAATCTCTTTTTCCTTCTCATTAAAAAGTTTCCCCCCGCTTCCCAAAGGCATATTTTTTGTATGAATTTTCAAAATATTTAACCTGCCTTCTTCTTCAGGAGCATTCACAAGTAAAATCTTGTCAAATCTTCCGGGCCTTAATAATGCAGAATCCAGCATGTCCGGTCTGTTCGTTGCTCCGATAATTAATATATCCTTCAAATCTTCCAAGCCATCCATTTCTGCTAACATCTGATTCAAAACTCTTTCAGTAACTTTTGTTCCTGTTTCAACTCCACGCTTGCCTGCCAAAGCATCAATTTCATCAAAGAAAATTACACAAGGAGCGACCTGCCTTGCTCTTTCAAAAACTTTTCTCATTCCTTCTTCGGATTTTCCAACCCACATGCTCAATAATGAAGGTCCTTTAACTTGTATAAAATTAGCTTCAGATTCCTTTGCAACTGCTTTTGCAAGCAATGTTTTACCAGTTCCAGGAGGTCCATAAAGTAAAATTCCCCTTGAAGGGCGGATGCCCATTCTCTCAAAACTCTCCGGATATTTCAAAGGCCATTCCACTGCTTCTTTTAATTCTTTTTTAATTCTATCCAAACCCCCCACACTTCCCCAATTAACATTAGGCGTTTCAACCAAAACCTCCCTCATAGCAGACGGTCTGACAACTTTCAAAGCGTCCATAAAATCATCATGATGAACAACTAATTTTTTTAAAATTTCCGGAGGAATCTGCTCCTCTTCATCTAACTTCATTTTAGGGAGGAACTTTCTCAAAACATTCATTGCTGCTTCTTTTGATAATGCCTCCAAATCCGCGCCAACAAACCCGTGAGTCACAGAAGCTATCTCTTCTAAATTAACATCTTTTGTTAAAGGCATTCCTCTTGTATGAATTTTTAAAACAGCAAGTCTCCCCTTTTTGCTTGGAACATTAATTATTATTTCTCTGTCAAATCTTCCTGGTCTTCTCAAAGCAGGGTCAATAGCATTAACTCTGTTAGTTGCACCAATAACTATAACCTTGCCTCTTGATTTAAGTCCGTCCATCATAGTCAAAATCTGACTGACAACTCGTCTCTCAACTTCCCCGCCAACATCTTCTCTTTTCGGAGCAATAGCATCTATCTCATCAATAAAAATAATCGCAGGCGCATTTTTTTCAGCTTCATCAAAAATATCCCTAATCTTTTTTTCACTCTCTCCGTAAAACTTTGACATTACTTCCGGCCCGTTTAATAAAATAAAATGGGCCTCAGATTCATTTGCAACTGCTTTTGCAAGCAATGTTTTACCGGTTCCGGGGGGGCCATGAAGCAAAACACCCTTGGGTGCATCTATTCCCAATTTTTGGAAAATCTCCGGATGCTTCATAGGAATCTCCACCATCTCCCGTATTTTTTTAATTTCATCATCAAGTCCGCCAATATCCTCATAATTAATTTCAGGAATAGTTTCTTCGCTTATTTCAACTGCTTTGGTATTTAATGAAACCTGCGTATTTTCTGTTATTATAACAGGAGAGCTCAGAGTTGTGTTTACAACTAAAAATTTAATTTGGGCAACACCTCCCCCCAAATTTCCAAAAAAATTTCCAAATTCTTCATTAAACATATCACCAAAACCCTCCCCAAGACCCATTTCTGAAAACAAATCTCTTCTTCTCTGAACACCGCCCAAAACAACAATATCTCCTTTCATTACAGTTCTTCC
>CAYUZQ010000045.1:0-4105 GCA_964448815.1 Candidatus Woesearchaeota archaeon | reverse complement strand
GCTTTTCCTTGTTTTGCTCTTGAAAAAGAAATGAAAATAATGCCTTCTGAAATTGCACTGGAGCTAAGGGAGAAAATGGGAAACATACCAGAGCTGTATTTTGAAGATGTTCAGACTTCCGGTTCGTATGTTAATTTTTTTATTAATTACAGAGAACAAATTTATGAATCTCTAAAAGAAATTTTAAAAAAAAGAGAGGATTTCGGCAAATCTAATTTAGGAAAAAGAAACACAATTGTTATAGAATTTTCTTCTCCGAATATTGCAAAGCCTTTTGGAATAGGGCATATCCGCTCGACAATTATCGGAAATTCAATTGCAAATCTTTGTGAGTTTCAGGGATTTACAACAAAGAGAATTAATTACCTGGGGGACTGGGGAGCTCAGTTCGGGCAGTTAATATTTGCATATAAAAAATTTAAGGATGCAAAAAAATTTAAAAAGAATCCATTAGAATATTTGCAGGAAATTTATATTAAGATAAATAAAAACAAGAAATATCTGGAAAGTGCAAAAAAAGAATTTAAGAAATTAGAAGAGGGGGACAGAGAGAACATTGCATTGTGGAGAAAATTTAAGGAAATAAGTTTAGAAGAGTTCAAAAAAATATATTCCTTACTTGGAATAGAATTCGATGAATTTTCAAATGAATCAGATACAAATAAATATTTAGAGAAAGTTTTAGAAGAATTAAAAAATAAAAAATTAGCAAGAAAAAGTCAGGGGGCTTTGGTGGTTCATTTAAAAAAATATAATCTTGGAACAGCAATTATGGAAAAAAGCGACGGAACAAGTATTTATTGTTTGAGGGATGTTGCAGAAGCAATAAGAAGATATAAAAAATATAATTTTGAAAAAATGATTTACGAGGTGGGGAACGAACAAAAAATGCATTTTAAGCAGGTCTTTAAGATTTTAGAATTAATGGGGAATGTGTGGGCAGGACAATGTACTCATGTTGGGCATGGGCTTTATTTGGGGAAAGATGGAAAAAAATTTTCAACCAGAAAAGGGAAAACAGCAAGTTTGAAAGAAATAATCGAAATTACTGAGAAATATGCTAAAAAAGAAATTGCTAAAAGATTTCCGGATTTGAAAAAAAAGGAAATTGAAGAGAGGGCTTCGAAAGTTGCATTAGCTTCAATATTCTATGGGGATTTAAAAAGCAATCGTGAAACAAACGTTGTTTTTGATCCAAGGAAATTTGTTTCTTTTGAAGGAAATACCGGTTCATATATCATGTATTCTTATGCAAGAGCTTCAAGTATATTGAAAAAAGCAAAGGCAAAAGACAAATTTTCCGTTCCAGAAGAACTTGAAGAATCTGAAAAAAACCTTTTCAAGAATTTAGTGGAATTTCCCAAAGTTGCATTAAAAGCATATGCAACCTACAGCCCTTCTGTAGTTGCGAACTATGTTTATTCTCTTTGTAAAAATTTCAATGAATTTTATCATAATTGTCCTGTTATTGGAAGCGAAGAGGAACCATTTCGTTTGACACTTGTAGAATCTTTTCGGCAGGTTTTGAGAAACGCAAGTAATTTGCTGGGAATAAAATTATTAGAGGAAATGTGAAGGTTTAAAAAATTAAATTTCTTTAATATAATATGAAAGTAAAAGAGGTTGAAGCGAATGCAAAAAAGTTGGACGAGTCCAAACTTGCGTCTGTTATTAAGGAACTTCATTCTCTTGGAGAATTGATAAGAGCGCGGCAGGAAGAAAAGCAATCTATCATTGAAGAGTTCAACAGCGAGGACAGAAGATTTTTAGTTGGAAAACTTTCTTCAAGAACAATTAAAGCTTCAATTCAGAAAACCAAAGAAGAATTGAAAAGGTTGGATGACGAAATAAGGCAGACCATTAAGGATTCCCAGAAAAAATTAAAGGAGCTGGACAAGATTATTTCTTCTCAAAATCCTAAAAGATTTAGTGTAAATCTATCTGGGATAAAAGAAGTGAAAGGGGGTAAAAAATAATGGCACAGACAAAAAAGATGAACGAGCAAGCCTTTGCAAAATTGGTTAAAGAATTTCATGCAGTTGGAGAATTGATAAGAGCGCGGCAGGAAGAAAAGCAATCTATCATCGAAGAGTTCGACAGCGAAAGGGAAAGATATTCTGCAGGAAAAATTTCTAAAAAAGCCTTGGAGTCTTCTGTAGCTAAAACAAATAAAGAGTTTTTAAGACTTGATAAAGAAATCAGGAGACAAATAGCAAGAGCAAATGCTTTGGGAAACATGGCTAAATCATTAGCTTCTCAGCAGGCTCCGAAAGTTTTCCGGGCTAAAACTTCTGGAATTTTTCTTATTGTTAAAAAGGTCAAAAAGACAAAAAAGATAGGAAAGGCAAGAAAAAAGGTCGCTCAGAAAAAGAAGGTTAAAAAGAAAAAATAAAAATTTATTTAAATTTTTTTTAATTTTTGGAATTATATGAATGGAAAAGAAGATGGGAAAGTTTTTAGTAATTTTTTAATAATTTTATTTGTAAATTATTATTTGGATAAAAAGAATTAACCACAGCGTTGCATTTAATACTGCTATTATTCCTGAAAAAAGCAAACTTAATGTTAGCAAAGCCATTCCCATAATATAAAGTGCTAGACTTGTTATGAGCCCTGTTTGAAATTCTATGTGCCCTTTTTTGCTTTTGAATCTTTATAAATTTGAGGAAATAGGGCATAGTTTAGAAAAATATTTGCCATGGCGAATGTTATATCTTGCCATACCATTTTATTCATAAAAGCCTGTGGAGAGATTTGAACTCCCGGCCTACTGCTTACAAGGCAGCCGCTCTAGCCACTGAGCTACACAGGCATGGTAGAATTAGACAGGGTTTGTTTAAAAAAGTTTTTCTTCGCTAATTTATTTTTCCTTTTCCACTTTCAAAACCCTGATTTCACAAATAGCCAAGGGATAAATTTTTTTAAGTTTTAAACTTAGGAATTTCTGTATGTGATTTTTTAGAATTTCCTGAAATAAACTTTTTGTATCTTTGTCTTTTACATATTCTATTAATTCTTCTCTACATTTTTCTCTTAGGGCTTTTCTAACTGCTCTTGAAACTTTTCTTCTTGTGATAAGGAAAGGTTTTATCTTTATTTGGGCGTCTTTGCAATCTGTTGAAAATGAATCTTCAACGTAATTTGTTCCTTTTCTGATCATCCTTCTTAAAGAAGAAGATGTTAATTTTATTTCTCTCGGGATGGTTGTTGCTTCATCCTCGCTGATTTTTACTTTTAGTTGGAGCAACATGTTTTTTCCTCTAAGAATTCTGGTGAGATCGTATTTAACAAGTTTTTTGTCAAGTTCTTTTAGTTCATATGCCTGCAACTGTGTTGTTTTATTTATCAAAGGAATTTCAACATCAAAAAATTTCTTTTTTCTTTTTGCTATTGCCATTTTATTTAACCTCTTCTGTTTCTTTATTTAATAATTTAGTTATTTGAAATTTCATATTTTATTCCTGCAAAAGTTTGCTTGTTCTTTTTCCCTTTTTCTGATATTTTGATTTTCCGCATTCTTTGCATGTGTACATTATGTTTGTTTTTTTTGTTGTTTTTGTTTTTCTTTTATTTTTTGTGATTGCAGGTTTTGAGCCCCACTTTCCTTTATTCCCTATGCCTCTTCCAAGACCCCTTAATTTAGCTCTTGATTTGCTTCCTCTTGTGAGAGTGCCTCTTTTCGAGCCGGTTCCTACTATTTTTATTTTTTGTTCTGTCTTTTTTTTGCAGTATGGGCAATATCTCTTTGTTGTTTTTGGAAGTTTCATGTTGAAGAAAAATAAAATGAGTTTTTAAAGATTTGTCTCACTTCGTCCGCTTATTGATGACTTCAAATCGGGCTTCGCCATGATTTTCCGTCGCGAAAATAGTTATGTAATAATAGATTTAATGGCAAAGAAAAATTAATGTTCCAGTAAGCAGGAGTTCTTGAATGTATGAAAATGGTCCAGGCAGGAATCGAACCTGCGATCTCTTCCACGTCAAGGAAACGTCATAACCACTAGACCACTGGACCTATAAAGACAACCAAGGTTTTCTTTATCAAACTTTCCTTTAAGATTGGGTCATGCCTGATTTTTTGTAGAAAAAGAAATATTTAAATACT
>CAYUZQ010000044.1:0-4129 GCA_964448815.1 Candidatus Woesearchaeota archaeon | reverse complement strand
AAAATGCAAAAATTCCAAAGTATGACGAGGAAAAAGGACTGGTTTTATATGGAGAATTATCAAAAGAAAGTCTGCCTTTAACAAAAGAAATTCCTATTTCAATAA
Source organism: Candidatus Woesearchaeota archaeon (assembly GCA_964448815.1). Classification (GTDB taxonomy): domain Archaea; phylum Nanobdellota; class Nanobdellia; order Pacearchaeales; family GW2011-AR1; genus CAYUZQ01. The sequence continues at coordinate 4,024 of CAYUZQ010000044.1, read as the reverse complement.
CAGTGCATAAAATAAAAGATAATTTAATTGTAGACCCCACGAGAGAAGAAGAAGACATTAGTGAAACAAGGGTTACAATGGGCAGTTCAAATGGAGTTATTTCTTCTATGCAAAAAGGGGGCTCAAAATCATTGCGCGTCGAAGAGATAAGTGAAATTCTAGATTTAATAGAAAAAACCGAAAGAGATATTTTTAAAAAGATAGAAAAGTTTTTGAAATAGAAGATGAGAAATAAAAAGTATCAAGTTAGAGAAGGCACAATCCAAGAGTTAGAGATAGTAAATGGATTAATGACTACTCGGAGGAGTTCTTAGTAAATTGGGAGAAAGTAATCATGCATGGTATTGCGAGAAAAATGACTATGCAATTGGTTTTGAAGGAGAAGACAATCTTAAAAGAAGAGGATTAAAAGTTAGGGGAATTTATCTCTCTGCCAAAAAAGAATTTGAGAGAGTTGAAGAATCTCTTAAAGATATATGCTCTACAAAAGGAGTTTCTATTGTTTAAATGCAACATCAAGATTTCACAAAATATGAAAGAGCAAGGATTCTCGGAGCGAGAGCACTTCAGATAGCTATGAATGCCCCGCTCTTAATTAAATTTAATCAGGAAGACCTGGAAAAAATAAAATTTGACGCATTAAAAATAGCAGAAGTTGAATTAAATTCAGACATCCTTCCGATTTCAATAAAAAAACCTTTTCCCAAAAAGAAAGAAGGTGAATTAAAAAGAGCCAAAGAAAAGAAAGTTAGTGACAAAAAAATTGAAGATAAGGAAATTGAAGAAGAAGAGAAAATCACAAAAGAAGGGGAAATAATGGAACTTGCAACACCCGTGGATGAGCAAGAGGAAATTGTTGAAGAAGAAGGGGGAGAAGATTAATTGAATAAGTAAAGAACCATGCTAGTCCAAAGTATAGAATTAAAGATGGTTGTGATATACTGGCCTGATTTTTCTTCAAATCTTTTATAAGGAGATAATTCATTCTGAACTTTCTCAAGATGCTCTAAATGCCTTGTATTATGCAAGGGGATGAAAATATCTTCAAGAGTAAATTCCAACATTTTATATTTTGTTTTTAATTTTAAATATTAGAATATTTTTAAATTTATCTGTAAAGTTTAGAGAAACCATAGTGAGATAAATTTTCTTAAACGCAAATTCTTAAAAACTCCTGTCTCTTTTCTACCCTATGATTATCAAAGAAGTCTCAGCAAAACCTATTCTGGATTCACGAAAAGAAAAGACGATTTTTATTTCCATAAAAACAAATAAAGGAAATTTTTCTGCCTCAGCCCCGAATGGAAAGTCTGTCGGAAAGCATGAAAAAAAGTCTTACAAAAAGAGTCTTGAAGAAGACATTAAAACAATAAAAAATTTTAAGGATTATTTTTCTAAAGAGATTATAGAAAAGTTTGATGACTTAAGAAGAATCGAAGATATTCTTGACAGGCAAATCGGTGCAAACACTCTTTTTGCTTTAGAATCTGCAGTTTTAAAAGCAATGGCAAAAGAACAGAAAAAAGAAGTGTGGCAATTGATAAATTCTAAAAATAAAAAAATGCCAAGACTTGTAGGGAATTGCGTGGGAGGAGGAAAACATTCTGATTCAAAAAAGAAACCAGATTTTCAGGAGTTTTTATTGATCCCTGATTCAAAATCTATCAAAGAATCTTTTGAAATAAATAAGAAAAAAAAAGAAGAAGCAGAAAGGATTTTGCAGGATGCTGATAAAAAATTTGAAAATAAAACCACAGATGAAAATGCATGGATGACTTCCCTGAATGAAAAAGAAGTTTTAGAAATTTTGAATAGATTAAAGTTGCCTTTTGGAGTAGATGTCGCCACCTCAAGTTTTTACAAAAGGAAAAAATATAATTACAGCAATCCCCTCCTTAAAAGAACCGACGATGAACAGTTCGGATATTTAGTTAATCTAATCAAAAATTTTGATTTGATTTATATCGAAGACCCATTTCACGAGGAAGATTTTGAAAGCTTTGCGAAACTTTTGAAAAAATTTCCGGACAAATTAATCGTTGGTGATGATTTGACTGTTACTAATTCCAAAAGACTTGAAAAAGCTATTAAAATGAAAAGCATAAATGCCATAATCGTTAAACCAAACCAATGCGGCTCTTTGTTGGAAGTGAAAGAAGTTTGTGAATTGGCAAGAAAAAATAACATAAAAATAATTTTTTCTCATAGAAGCGGTGAAACAGAAGAAAACATATTGGCAGACCTGGCATTTGGTTTTGGTGCTGATTTTTTCAAATGCGGAATCGACGGCAGGGAAAGAGAAGCGAAATTAAAGAGGTTGGTGGAGATTGAAAGAGGGTTGAAGAGTTAAAGTTTTATTTGGGATTTTGATGTTGAGAAATTGATAATTAAATCAATAACAATAAAATTTAAATAGATAAGAGTCTAAGCGAACCAATGGTTTGTAAAACAGATAAAGGCAAAATTAACAGAGAAAGATTTGGTGACGGAAGGATTAGTGAAAAAAAGAATTTGAAAGGAAGACTGGAAGAAGAAAAGAACTTCCATCCAGAATTAAAAGAACCAAGAAACAATTAGAAAGATTAAAAAACGTTCACAAAGTTCCTTGATAGTTCTCATTAACAACTTAATTAATCCGCGACTTTAGTCGCGCAAGTTTCATATTCAATTTTTCTCCGACAATAAGCATGTTCTGGTAAGCAAGCGTGGTTTTTGTGCAGAAATTTTTATGAGCAAACTTTTTTAAATCAATTTCTCTCTAAATTCTCATGGACATCATTAATGAAATTGAAAAAAACGTGGAAGGATTAGAAAATACTGAACGGGCTGTTAAGAAAACAAAAGAGAAATTAGAAAAGAAAAAAGACAAAAAGGAAAAAAAAGCTAAAGAAAATCCAGAAATCCCAGAAAAAAAGGAAAAGAGTCTTGCTGAAAAAAAGAAAGAACTTTTAAAAAAAGCAAAAGAAATTTCTAAAAAAGTTGAGGTTGTGAAAACAGAGGAATTAAAAGAACAGGTTAAGATTAAAAAAAGAACAGATATGCTCATTCCTCTTGAGGAGTATGTTAAATCTGGAATTTACCTTGGAACGAAAGTTGTTACTCCGGACATGAGGCCTTTTGTTTACAGAAGAAGGGCTGACGGCTTGGCTATTTTTAATACAGATTTAATTGACGAAAAAATGAAAGAAGGAATTGAATACTTGTCTCAATTTGAACCTGGAGACATTATCCTTGTCTGTAAAAGAGAAGCTGGGTGGAAAGCAGCAAACATGTTTTCAAATTTAACTGGCATCAAAGTATTCACAAAAAAATATCCTGCTGGAATCTTGACCAACACTGAACTTCCAAATTTTTTTGAAAATAAACTGACAATAATAACTGATGCATGGCTCGATAAAAATGCCCTAAAAGACACATTAAAAGTCAATAAAAAAGTTTTGATGATTTGCGACACAAACAATCCTGCTAAAGGAGCAGACAAGATAATAATCGGAAATAACAAAAGTGCGAAGAGTTTAGGTGTGATATTTTATTTGCTCGCGAGGGGGTATTGCAAGGCAAAAGGAATCAAAAAAGAGATACCTGACCTTGAAGCTTGGACTAGGGAAGAATAGTTTTAATTCTTAAGGGGTGACAAGCGGAAAAGTTTATAAACTTTAATTTCAGAGAAATAGTATGGGAAAACAAAAGGTTTATGATATAAAAAAAGTAAAAATCGTTTCACCTGCTGGAGAAAGGATTAATGCGCCTAATGATCTTCGTAGTTGGTTAGACAGAGACGAATCAATGATTGATATAGACATCTTAGATCTTTTAAAACGCCCTGGTTTGAAAGGAACAAAAATTATTTTGCCGGATAAAAGATTAGGGAAACTTGTTGGAGGAGTTAGTAGTTCTTGTAATGATGGCTTCACAGAAGATCAAGCAATGGAAGTCTTCCATGAAAATCTTATTGAACACAATCTTGATTTTGTATTATATAGTGCAGAAAATTATCGAAATAAAAACCCCACACAAATAAAAG
>CAYUZQ010000043.1:0-4269 GCA_964448815.1 Candidatus Woesearchaeota archaeon | reverse complement strand
TGACGTGGATGGTTGCGACAATTGCGATAATTATTATTTTAGTTGTTTCTGTTTTAATTGTTTCAATAGGACCTTTTAAGAACAGGGAGTTTAGAGAGAGCGGAACCAGTGATTTGCTGATTACAAAATCTTTTACTGGTTATTTATTGACCGATGATGTTTGGGAAAATGTTAAGGATAAAAAAGGGTTTCCAAGGGATCCGAAAGTAAAACTTGAACAATCAAATATGGATTTAGCCATAAATATTTTTCCTGTTTTATATAGTGGAAATGAATTAAATTATATTTGGTTAGGAATTGTTGATAGTACCTGTAAATTTGGGTCTGGGTGTGTTGTCAGCCAAATTCCTTTTGGTGAAAGAAATAAAAGAAACTTGGTAGGAAAAAGGTTTTTTTATGATAATATTAAATTAAATGAAAATTCATTTATTGAATTGGTAATTAAAATTAAAGAATGAAAAACAAACGAGGAGACATTCCTGTAATGATTTTAGTATTCGGGGTTTTTGCGATATGTGGATTGGCTATTTTGAGTTTTATTATTTATGGGGGGAAGGTTTTTGACGGGAAAGCTGAGTTATCTGTTGGAGTTCTTGAAGAATTAAATTCAGATGTTGAAAAATTTTATTTTTACAGGAATGCAGGATTTTCAAGTGAGGAATCTGCTGAAAAACTTGGGGCAGGAATTTTTACTGAGGGGGTTGGGGGGGAATTAAAAAAAATATTAATAATTGAAAAAGGTTCTACAGAAAAATTAAGCAATCCTGCGGAAGATTTAATCAAAAAAGATTGTAAGCAAGTTTTAGGAGAAGAAATACTTAAAATAGCGAGAGAGATTAAAGAAGAAAAAAATATTGATGATTCTAAAGTTAAGGAAGATACCGGGGCAGAGAGTTTTGAGTGTTTGGTTTTGATGCTGGCTATGCAGGAGAATTCTATTCAGCATTGTAAAGAAGTTAAAGATAATGATTGTTTGTATTGTGATGGAAAAATAGACGAGGTTTCAAAGGCCAAAGGAGATGAAAGAAGTTATGGGGTTATGCAGATAAATCTTGCTGTTCATCCTAATGTGCATGTTGAAAATTTTGAAGAAAATGTGAGATATGGAATTAATTATTTAATTTCAAATTATAGAGAGGCTCCTCAAAAATATGTATGCAAAGATGTTAATTATTCTGGATGGCAAAGGGCTTTAAGAGGTTATAATGGTTGGAATGTTCAGAAGGGCGAGATTTACTGTTGGAGAGACCCTGATAATAAAAAAGAAATGATTGGAGACCAGGATTATGTTGAACATGTTTTAAGTAAAAAAGATTTAATTAGCGGGATGTTTTCAGAATGCGGGGGGGTTTCAGAAGGGGGGATAAAAGTCACTTATAAATTAATTATTTGATAAAGAAAAGTTTTATAAATAAGAAATAATTAAAAAGATTATGAATGGTAAAAGAGGTCAGGGGTTGAGCACTAACGCAATTATATTAATTATTTTAGGAGTTGTTGTTTTGGTAGTTTTAATAATCGGATTTACAATGGGGTGGAGCAAAATTGCACCATGGATGTCTTCGGATAATGTTGATACAATTGTACAACAGTGTGGAGCTGCCTGTTCTACAAATAGTGTTTATGGTTATTGTTCGAAGAAAAGGGAATTGAATGATGGTGATGGGTACAAGGTTGAGACAACTTGTTACACTTTTTCACTTGATACAGATTTGGCTAAATATGGAATTGATGAATGTTCAATTGATTGTAAAGATTCCACCCCTTGCGTTACATGGGAAATTATTCACCCTGGAGAAACACAAGTAAAGTCTGTAAAACTTTCTGCAGAAAAAGAAGCTGAGAGGGCTACAAAATACTGTACTCCCTAATTTCTTAAAAACATATTTAAACAATTTTTCTTATTATTAATTATGGCGCGCGGCGATTCTGAACAAAGAAATAAAAGCAAAGATAAACGAAAAGAAAAGAAAAAACATCCTTATAAAAAAGGCGGGAAATATCGGGTGTCGAAAGTGAAGGCATGAGAGTAATTTTATAAATAACCTTTGATTATTTTAATTATGAATAAAAAGGAAATTTTTGGAAATGGGATTCAATTTTTATTGGTTGGAATTACTTTTTTGGTTATGTTGATTGGAGGATTAAAATTTTTTATAGTTTCATTAATCTTTTTCGGGTTAGCTGGTCTTTTCGAGTTTGTAGTAATGCATAGATTCTTTGCGAAATCTTCTAAGAAAATTTCTAAAAGAGATAATTTTACAATGAAACTAAAAAATGGTTTTTTGTGGGTTCATGGAATTCTAGCTTTTATATGGTTGTATAATGACACAGTTTACAATTTCAAGAAGAATGGTTTGTTACTGGGAACTATACCTTATTTTATTATGTTATCTTATATTATTCTGGCTTTTATTTTATATAGATTTAATTATAGTTATTTTTCTTTTATTCCTTATTTAGTTCCTGTTGTTCTGAATTTATATTCTTTTTTCAATTTAAAGTATTTTATCTGCAGAACAAAATAATTTAAACTATCTTTGGTTTTCTCAATTATGATAGAGGTGATTTTTTTAATTGCTCTTGCATTAATTTGGCTGGTTTTTGCCAGTTTGCAGGATTTGAAAAAAAGAGAAGTTTCAGACTGGCTTAATTTTTCTTTGATAATTTTTGCTTTAGGATTTAGATTTTTTTATTGCCTTTTTTCTGCTGAGAATCTTGTATTTTTTTATCAGGGGTTGATTGGCCTGGGAATCTTTTTTATTCTTGGAAACCTTCTCTATTATGGAAGGATGTTTGCAGGCGGGGATGCAAAATTAATGATTGCATTGGGAGCAGTACTTCCTTTTTCCAGGGATTTTTTAACTAACCTTAATCTTTTTATTTTATTCTTTTTTGTATTTTTATTTGTGGGGGCAGTTTACAGTTTAGGGATGAGTGTTACTTTAAGTTTAGGGAATTTCAGTAAATGCAAAAAAGAATTTTTCAGGAGATTAAAAAACAACCAAAAATTATTTTATGTTCCCATGGTTTTTGGGTTATTCTTAATGATTTTAGGATTTATCCAATACCTCTTGTTTGTTCTTGGTCTTTTGATTTTCATCTTGCCTTCTTTTTATTTTTATGCTAAAGCAATTGATGAAACCTGCATGATAAAAAAAATTAAAACCAGCAAATTGACAGAAGGGGACTGGCTTTATAAAAAAATTAAAATCGGGAAAGAGGCAATCAATCCCAATTGGAATGGTTTGAGTAAAGAAGAGGTTAAATCTATTCAGAAAAAATACAAAGTTGTTTTAATCAGGCAGGGAATTCCTTTCACACCTGTTTTTTTAATTAGTTTTTTAATTTTAATTTATTTTTGGAAAATCAGTTTAAGGAATCCTTTTTGGTAACCAACGTTCTTTTTCTATTTTTTCTGTTTTGGGTTCCCTGATTATTTTTGCTCTTTTCTTTTTTTCTAAAATATTCTGAATTTTTTCAAGTTCTTCTGGTTTTTCCTGATATCTTTCTGAATTAATTGTTTCATTTTCATATATTGGAAGGACATTTATGATTTCATGCCCGAATAAATTTGAGGAAGACATTACCATTTCTTTTGGTTTGAATTTTGTTTTTATTTTCTTTGCAATTTTTTTTGCCAAAGAAAAAATACTCTGAGGAATTTTTTCACCAGATGAAATATGCTCTTTTGGGATTATTAATGCATGGGCTTTTGAAATAGGATTTATTTCTAATACTGCTATTGCATCTTTATTCTCGTCGATTTTATAAGATTGGGCTTCTCCAGAAATAATTGAACAGAAAATACACTGCTGTGGTTTTTGTAATTGTTCTGGATTGTTCATTAGTTTATTTTGTTTTAAAAATTCCTCTAATTGTTCAGGGTTCATTGCTTTGATTTGTTCTCTTGCATGTCCTTTTTTATCTTCTGGAAAATTAGATTCTATCTGTTGTAAAATCTGTTTTTTTATTTGCTCGGATTGTTCTTGGGATATCATGAAAAAGATTATGGAATAATATTAATAAAACTATTGATTACATCACAATAAAAATTATAAAGTAAAGTTTTCCTTAAGTACATGTCTAAGTTGCCTACAGATGAAATGTCTGAGGGAGATTTCGCTCTTTTTAAAAAAGAGATTAAATCAGAGAGTTTTGGATTCTGAAATTTTGAAAGAGATAGAGAATCTATTTGGTGTTGGAGATCCTTCTACTGGCTACATAAATTGTGGTGAAGCCCATGGCCATAGTTACAATTGTGTCTAT
>CAYUZQ010000042.1:0-4569 GCA_964448815.1 Candidatus Woesearchaeota archaeon | reverse complement strand
TTATGAGAAAAATATTTTTAGGTCCTCCAGGAAGCGGGAAGGGAACTTATTCAAAAAGAATTTCTCCAATAAGAAATATTCCCCACATCTCTACAGGAGATTTATTCAGGGAAAATATAAAAAACGAAACAGAAGTTGGAAAAAAAGTCAGGGAGAGAATCAACAGAGGAGAATTAGTTCCAGACAGCATTGTCATAGAAATGCTAAAAAACAGAATTTCTAATGACGATTGCAAAAAAGGATTTATCCTAGACGGATTTCCGAGAACAATGGAACAGGCGAAAGTTCTTCAGGGATTAAAAGAAATTGATGTTGTTCTCAATTTAGTTATCCCCGAAGATATTTTAATTGAAAAAATCTGTGCAAGAAGGATTTGCAAAAACTGCGGAGATATTTATAATATCGCTGACATTAACAGACAAGGAATAAAAATGCCTCCTATGAACCCAAAAGAAAAAGGGAAATGCGACAAATGCGGGGGGGAGTTAATCCAAAGAAAAGATGATAATGAAAAAATAGTAAAAGAAAGATTAGATATTTACAAAAGAGAAACACAACCTTTAATTGATTTTTACAAAAATTTAGGAATATTAAAAGATGTTAAAATAACAAGCTCTCCTGAGATTATGGTTTCTGTAATTCTGAATGTTTTAGGAGAGTTTGAAAAAGAAAAGAATTAAATCTCAATTTTTGAGAAAATTCTTTTTTCATTTTTTATCAAAATAATTTAAACTTTCTATCAAATTCTCTAATTCACTAATAACTTTATCACATGCTCTTGTATCTAAGGTAGAATATTCTTTAAATAAAAGTTTTTTCTTTCTTTCATAATTTCCTTTTGCCCACCTATATTTTTGTTCATCAAAATTCTTTTTTGGTACATTTATAGTCCCTCCTAATTCTATTGCTTGGAATACCATATATTCCTCAGCTTCTTCCTTATTAGTGATCTCTCCTATTTCTAAAACCATTTAATCAAACCTCGTCGACAATTCCTTTTTCTGTTACAAAAAAGATTGTTTCATTGTCTGGAAGGTTCGGACTGTCAATTAATTTAGCAACTCTCGAATCTTTTTTTCCACGACGTAAATACAATCTGTATGTTGAAGCGTGTCCCACTATGTGTCCACCGATAGCTGTCGTGGGGTCTCCAAACATTTGAGCAGGATTTGCCATAACCTGATTAGTAACATAAACCGCAAGATTGTGCTTTTCTGCAAGCTCCATTAAACCTTTGTGAATATATTTGTTAAGTTTTTGCTGCCTGTCTGCTAATTGGCCTCGTCCGGCAAACTCCGCCCTGAAATGCGCAGTTAAAGAATCAACAATTAATAATTTAATTGGCTCTCCATTTTTAATCATTTCTGAAACTTTTTCAAGAAGCAAAATTTGATGGTCAGAATTAAAAGCCCTTGCAACAAAAATATTTTTCAAAACTTTTTCAGAATTTGCCCCCAACCCCTCTGCAATCTGTTTTATCCTCGCAGGCCTGAAAGTTCCTTCTGTATCAATAAAAACACACTTCCCATTAGCACCCCCTTTTTCTAAAGGAAGCTGGACATTAACTGCCAGAGTCAAACCCAACTGGGTCTTCCCAGAGCCATAAGCTCCAAAAGCTTCTGTTATAGCCCTGCTTTCTATACCTCTTCCGCCCAGAAGTTCATTAAAATTCTTGCTTCCTGTTGTTATATAAATAACATTATCCCTTTTTTTGGCATATTCTATCCCATCCTGAAATCCCAAATCTAACATATTCCTTGCTGCCTGAATTGCTTTTCTTGCAACAGCAGGGCTGACACCAGCAGCATCACCCAATTCCGCAGGACCCATCACAGCAAGAGACATCATATCGTAAATTCCCGCTGCTTCAAGTTTCGCAGACACAGCAGGTCCAATTCCAGGCAAGTCAGTAAGTTGCGGCTCTGAACTTTTCTCTTCTTTGGTTTCTTTTTCAATTTTTTTAGTTGGCATTTTTAATTTAATAAGTTTCTTAATCTTTCTTCACTTTTGTTTAAATATTCGGAGGAAAACTCAAAAGGACCCCATGCTTCTTCAAATTCCAAAAGTCTCTCAGCATATTTTCCAACAAAAGGGCTTCCATTCTCCCTCTGGAAGATTAATGACAATTTTCTTCTTGATTCAGGGTCAAAAGAAGAGAGATAATCACTAATTAGAATTTTAATTTCTTCTTCATTTATTACTTGTTCCATAAAATCCTAAAGCCTCTTGTATTTATAAGCATTTATCCTCTACAAAATAACAATCAATCGATTCTTTTATCTGTAATTTTCTTTGGAATTCTATACTCTTCCCACCTGACTTTCTTTTTTTCAATTGCTTCTTTTAATTTTTTCTCAGAAGACGATAATTTTGAATTTCCGCTTTTTACTTCAACGAACACAATTTCTTCTATTTGCTGAGCATCCATTCCCTTGAAAACTAAAAAATCAACAGGCTTTCCAATAAATCTGCATTCATTAGGATTAAAATTAAAATTTGGAAGAAAAGGAGCCAATTGCTCTGAAAATTGCCCAGATAAAACAGCCCGTGATCTTAATATCGCATCCTTACGATAAACAGGCAGTTCCGACTCCCATAATTTATTCTTCCTAAAACTTCCGCTTTTGTATCCAATCCAGTAAGCAATGATTAGACCAATAAAAAACAAAATTATTAAAATGATTGTGAGCATTTCCATTTTAAAATTAATAAAAGAGAAAATTTAAACCTTACTGAAAACCCCCCCTGTTAAACCTCCAAGCAAACCAACGAATAAATCAAATAAAGTGTCTTCTAAACTTTCTTGAGCAAAAAAAGATATTCCCAAAAAATTTCCTGCAAAAAATTCCCACAACTCCCACAACACAGCAAAAAAAGAAACAAAACAGACAACGAGTAAAATCAAAACCGACCTGCTTTTTATTTCAATCTTTTTCTCTTGTTTCCAAAACCGAAAAAACAAGAGTGCCGCATAAGCAATTGAGGCGCCTCCGATAAAATGCAGGGGAACATCCAACCAGGGAAAAAGTGAATAAATTCCACTTAAATAAAAAAATAACGCAAGGCAAAAAATAAAAAAGGGCAATGTAAAAAAACCTGCTAATCTAAAAAATTTAGTTTTCATATGAAGAGAACAATCAAAATATTTTTAAAACTTGTGATAATTTATCCTTCTTCCAGTTTCTTAACCAACTCATCTATATTTATTTCTTTAGCTTCATTAATAATAAATTCAGGATTATTAAAAAATTTGTTATTTCTCACTTCTCCGAGAAAAACCATCTCTTTTCCCAGAAAATCTTTTTTCTGTTGTTCCCACGCTTCAGGATTTTCAAACTCTATTATTCCTAACGAAGAAAGAGTTTCATGAAATAACACAGAACGAATGGTCTCGGTGCCGTCATCTAAAACAAGATTTAATAATGCCCTTTTTTCAGGGGCAACTTTCCCGTGCTCTGCGCAAATGAAATTTTCTCCTTCTGAAGTTAATTTTTTCTTACAACTCGGACAGACATAAAAAAATCTCGGCTCAAAAACCTGAACAATAAAAGCTCTCACACCCGAGGCATCCCCCACTCTAAAATCAAAAATATTTTTTTCTTTAACAACCCTCTCTGTCTTAACATTTTCTAAAATTTTATCAGTTATTTTCAGCTCAGAAAAACTTCCCAAATGAACTTCATTATCCCTCATGCTTCCATTTGAAATCTCAATAACTTTCCCTTCTTTAACTTCCCCTTTTTCAATTAATTCTATATGATTCACATCCCATAAAACGACTTTGACATTTGAAGTTTCATCTGCGACAATTAAATTTACAACTTTACCATTGTCTCCCTTTTTTGTGACAAATGTTCTGACAGGAGACAAACCAATAATTTTCCCGACAAGATTAATCTTTCTCATTCCAGGAAGCAATTCATTTATTTTTAATTTTTCATTATCAAAAGAAATCCCGAGTTCAGCAGCAATAATCTGTGCCGCCCCTTCATTACTAATTAAACCTGCAAGTTTCGCTTTCTTGGCTTCAACCTGCCTTTCCAACTCCTCTTTTTGCAGACCCGAAGACTCCGAAACTTTTTCCAAAATCCTCTCATAATTCCCTTCCATCTAACAAAAAAATAAAGAGAGTTTAAAAGAATTGCTATCTTAAAGTCCCTAACAAACTTTATAAATAAACCTGATTAAAAATAATATGGGAAGTGCACTGATAAAAATAAAAATTATGCCCGCCTCGCCGGAAACAAATCTCGGGGAAATTAAAAACAAAGCAGAAGCAATAATTGTTGGGAACAAAGGGGAGTCGTGCCAATTTGAAGAGCAGCCAATTGCATTTGGATTAAAAGCAGTAATTGCTGGATTTGCACTGGACGAGAAATATGAATTAGGACCAATTGAAGAAGGATTAAAAAAGATAGAAAATGTTAATTCTGTGGAAGTTATAGATATGAGACGAGCGTTTGGATGATTCTTCTGTTTCCTTACACATATCTTGATAAGTGTAGCATATCTTTTTATTTCATCAACAAGCCGATTACCAATTCCTGTAGCAGGATTATGAAAATAGAC
>CAYUZQ010000041.1:0-4692 GCA_964448815.1 Candidatus Woesearchaeota archaeon | reverse complement strand
CTTTCAGTTGAGCAATTGACAGACCCTGATTATGCTTTAAAACAATTAGAGAAACTTAATGGAGGCAAACTTGAGATTACATGCAGTAGATGCCACCATTGTCACTGAGTTGACCATTCGTTTAAAACAGAAAAATATAAAAATGCACTTTTCTATTTTGTTTTATGCAAACTAAGTCAGGATTTATGAATTGTGGAAACGGCATATCTGACTTAGTCTACACTGCTATTAAACCTTTTTCAATTTAATTCAAGATTCTTCTGGGTCTGAATTGAATTGAATTTTTCTATACAATTCAGGCTTGGAGATTTTGATTATTGAATTAGTTTAGTTAAAATGGAGAACAAGCGGAAAATGGAACAAAAGATGGTAGAACAGGAATTGAGTTTCTTAATGGAGCTTACTCTGAGATTAGAGGACGAACTAAACTCAATTGCAAAATTTGATGAAGAACAATAAAACAAAAGAGAAGGATGGTTTAGTATTTGTTAGTATGCAATTTTTAATAACTCTTTCCTACATAAACCCAATAATCTGCAGGTTCTCCTGAGATTATGCATTTTTTTCCTTTTATTTGTGGCTGTTTCAAAGGCCTGTTGAGTGTTTTTGCTCCACCTGTTTTTTCTTTTAAAATCTCTTCTACTTCTGCAGAATTTTTTAATGGAACAAGAACAATCTTTTTTTCTTTTATTTTTTTAATGGCTTCTTTTAATGTTTCAGATTTGTCTAATGTTCCTTGTAATAGTTTGTCTGCTTTTTCAAATAAATTATTTTGCATGCCTTCTAGTTCTTTATTTATTTCTTTTTTCAAATTTTTTATTTTAACTGCGATTTTTTCCCCACTATCTCTTCTTATTATAACAACTTCTCTTTTTGCTAAATCTTTAGGACCAATTTCAATTCTTAATGGAATCCCTTTTAATTCCCATTCATTAAATTTGTAGCCAGGGGTGGTTTCTGTCCTGTCGTCAAGTATGGGCTGATAAGTTGTTAGTTCTTTAAATAATCCTTTTGCTTTTGAAATAATTTTTTTATCTTTTTCAAAACCTATGGGGATTATTACAATTTTATTTGGTGCAATTTTTGGAGGAAGTATTAACCCTTTATTGTCAGAATGAAGTGCGAACATGATTCCCAGCATTCTAGTTGAAATAGCCCAGGTATTTTGCCAAACATACCTTTCTTCTCCTTTCTCATCTTTGAATTTTATGTCGTATGCTCTTGAGAAATTTTGTCCATCATGATGAAAATCTGGTCCCTGTATTGCTTTTCCATTTGGCAGACAGGTTTCTATTGTCAAAGTATATTCTGCTCCTGCAAATTTTTCTTTGTCTGTTTTTTTTCCGATGAATCCAGGGATTGCCATGTACTTTTCCAAAATTTCTTTGTACATATTTATAATTGGCATGGCTTCTTTTTCTGCTTGTTTTTTTGTTGCGAAAACAGTATGCCCCTCGTTGAAAACAAATTCACGGGTTCTGAAAAAAGGTATTGGGTATTTGAATTCCCATCTTACCACATTGCTCCATTGATTATATTTTAAAGGAAGGTCTCTCCAAGACCTTATCCATTTTGAAAATGAATTATACATTATTGCTTCAGAAGTTGGTCTGACTGCAAGCCGTTCATTTAATTTTTTGTTCCCTGTTTGGGTTACCCATGCAACTTCAGGAGCAAAACCCTGAACATGTTCCTGTTCTTTTTTAAGAAGGGATTCAGGAATGAACATTGGAAAATAAACATTTTTTATTCCCATTTTCTTAATTTTTTTATCCACTTCGTCTCTTATTTTTTCCCAGATTCCCCATGCAGTTGGTCTGAAAACAATACACCCGGAAACCGCAGTATAATCTGCTAATTCTGATTTTACAATTAATTGCTGATACCACTCGCTGAAATTTTCCTCTTTTTTAACAGTTAAACCTTCTTCAGATTTTTTATTTTTTTTAGACATAATTGAATAAAGAAAAAAGGGTTTAAAATATTTGTTAATTAAATTTAATTAAATCAAATCTTGTCCGAGTGTCAGCATTGCAATTTCATTTACAGTTTCTCCAATTGAATTTGATTCTAACGCAAACCCCATTCCTTCTGTTCCACCGATTTTAAAATTATTAATTCCAATTACTTCTCCTTTTTTATTTATTAAAGGTCCTCCTGAGTTTCCTGGATTTAAAGCAGCATCTGTCTGAATATAAACTTCCATTTCATTTAGTCCTGGTCTGTGAATTCCTGAAACAATTCCTTCTGAAACAGAAAACTGCAAACCCAGCGGATTTCCTATTGCAATTACTTTTTCCCCTATTTGCACATCATCAGAATCTGCGAGTTCTAGCATGTCGTAACTTCCTGATATTTTCAGCAAAGCTATGTCCATATATTCGCTTTTTCCAATGAGTTCAACTTGGTGGAGTTCTCCGTCATATGTGATTATTCCCGCAGCTTTTGCTCCTTTTATTATGTGTTCATTTGTTACAATATACCCTTCGCTGGAAATGATAAATCCTGTTCCCTGCCCGACATCTGTTTTTACTGTTACAACTCCTTTAATCGCATCTTCAATTATTCCGGAAAAATCAGCACTTGTTGAGGACTTTAATAAATTTATTTCATTGTCTATTGAACCTATTTGAGAGCCAAGTAAATTTAATTCTTCTTCTGTTTTAAGGAGAGTTGTTGTCAGTTCATTTAATTTACTTTGAGTATCTTCTTTCAAATCTTTTATATCTGCTTCGACTCTGTTGTAACTAAATTGTAACTGTCCGTATAGGAAGTAAATGAAAAGACTATTTGTAATAAGTACGCATATGAGGAAAGTGCTGAATCCCCCAATCATAATTTTGTGGTGTCTTTTTAGTGGCATACTTTCTTAAGGATGTTTAAATTTATAAACTTTAATCTTTTTAGAGTTTTATGAAAAAAAGAGGGGGTTTATTTGATGGTTTTATTGTAGCCCTAATAATCTTTTTTGGAGCTTTTCTAACGTTCCATTATAATTTAAAACCTCTTGCTTCTATAGCCTTCTTTTTTGTCTTACCCTCTGTTTATATGCTTTTAAGAGGAAGATTTAACTACAAGAAGATTTTCTTTATGGCTATTCTAACAGGGATTATAGCTGGTTTTGCAGATGTTATATTTAGTGCTACTAAGGCTTGGGTAGTCCCTGATGAGCAATTGTTTATTGCTTGGAGAATTTTTAATTCAGTTCCTTTTGAAGATTTCATTTGGTTTTTCTCCTTTGCCTTATTCGCAATAACTTTTTATGAGTTCTTTATTGAAAAAGATAGGATTAGGGGGATTTCCAAGAACTCTAAATGGTTTTTTATTTTAGCATTGGGGACGATTTTCATCGTGACGCTTCTTGTTTTCCTAGGTTGGTTTGAGAAGATTAAATATTCTTATTTAGTCATTTGTAGCATTTATATGACTCCGCCAGTTGTTTATCTTCTTTTTCGTAATACTAATTTTATTAAGAAGTTTTTTTATATTTCCATACCTCTCTTTTTAATTAATCTTTTACATGAATTGGTTGCATTAAAGGTTGGGCAGTGGGTATTCCCAGGAGAGTATATAGGGACTTTTGTTTTTTTTGGGTTTTCTTTTCCTTTTGAAGAATTTTTCTTTTATTTGTTTTTGGGATCTATAACTGCAGTGGCTTATTATGAGATTTTTTTTGATGATATGAAATAGTCAATTTCCAAGAATCCCAACCTATAAAAACCTTTTTTATCTTCTAAAATTAGACCGGTCGTTCAATGGACAGGATACCTGGTTTCGGCCCAGTTGATGGGGGTTCGAATCCCTCCCGGTCTATTATAAAATTTAATTTTGTTCAGGATTTTGAAATTCCCAATTAGGTCTTTTGTATGCTCTATCATCATATTTTTATACTCTTTTGTTTTATTTTTTTTATGAAACTTAATGCAAATCCAGGAGATAGAATTAAAGTTATTTTGTCTCAGGTAGAATACATCGGAGTATTGCTTGAAAGTCCTGATTTAGAAAAAGGAATTATCTTGCTTAAATTAGATTCTGGTTATAATATTGGTTTAAAGAAAAAAGATATTTTTGAAATTAAAGTTATTAAAAAAGCAAGTCAGGAAGCAGAATCTTCAGTTATGTCAAAGATTGTTCAGCAAAAAGAAAAACCAAATATAGCAATGATTATCACAGGGGGGACAATTGCTGCTAGATTAAATCCAAAAAAAGGGGGTGTTGATTGGCTGACTTCCCCAAATGATTTGTTTAAATTTTATCCAGGGCTTTTTGAAAAAGTCAATGTTGTTAAGGTTGAAATTCCTTTTATGAAAGCCTCTGAAGATATGGATTTTAAAGACTGGCAAAAAATTGCGAGATTAAGTGCAAAACTTTTGAATGATTCAAACATCAGAGGAATCATAATTACTCACGGGACGGACTTTTTGCATTACACTTCAGCAGCTTTATCCTTTTTCTTAAAGAATCTCCATAAACCAGTTGTTTTGACTTATAGCCAAAGAAGTATTGATAGGGCGAGCAGCGACGCTAATTTAAATTTACAGTGCAGTGCTTTAGCAGCAATTTCAGATATTGCAGAAGTTATGCTTGTAGGACATGCTTCTTCAAATGATGATTTTTGTTACGCAATACCTGGCACTAAAGTGAGAAAGATGCACACTTCAAAAAGAGATGCTTTTAAAATTATTAATGCTA
>CAYUZQ010000040.1:0-4789 GCA_964448815.1 Candidatus Woesearchaeota archaeon | reverse complement strand
AACTGGGGTGAGTGGAAAACTGAACAATCTGGAGTGAGTTTTGCCTGCAATAATGCTTCTAAAGATTATTTTTTAGAGATAAAAATAGAAGATACGACTCAGGGGGAAAGAAGAAGATTGAAGGTATGGAATCCTTTAAGGAAATATGCTGATGAAATAATCATGGGAACATTACAAAGTTCTGATAAAGTTATAGCTCCAATAATTAATGCCACAGCAATCGTAGCAGAGGAAATTAATATAACAAGTAATGCGAATATTTTAGGGACATTAAGAGGGCACAGCCCATTAAAATTAGGGGATGAAATTAATTTTATTAAAACAGACGGAACTATCACATCTGCATTATATAATGCTCCGAGAGCATTTGCATCTGCACTTCCGTCTGTTTTTGAAGACTCATTAATCCATGATATTATAGAAGAAACCAATGATTATGGAATGCAGGAATGTTTCTGGGATGAAAATACAGAAACTATGCAAATGTGCATTAGCGGGGCATATTTACCAGCAAGGGCGACTACTGTTTCCAGAAGTCTTCAGGTAGTTGGAAACACAACAAACAAGCCAATAGATGAGAATTTTACCATGTGCGAGGGAAATAATTATATTGATTGCAACTCTGATATAACTGGAGCTGATTTGTTAGTGGAAGACGATATAGAATCTATTGGCTCTATATTCTCGCAGGAAAATATAACTGCAGATGATACAGGATTTTTTAATTTTCTTGGAAGTTTAGCAAACAGAATAACTAAATTATTTGTGCAGGATATTGATGTAAGTGGAAATGTTGAAATTAATCAAAGTATTTTTGTTGAAGGAGGAAGTGGGGATGTTGATGATAATGGAGATATTGACATGACAGACATATCCAAAATTGCTGACCATTTAAGTAATAGTGTTATTTTAACTCAAGAAGAATATATGAGAGCAGATGTTGATGGTGACGGAAGAGTAACTTATGATGATTTGGCCATGGTGCTTGAATTATTCGGCCAGTCTGTTCCTGTCCCAGTAGCAACCCACAGAAGTGCTGAAAGAGTCATACATAATGTTGCTGGTGCTTTTGATGATGAAACTTTTATTATTGATGATATTCTAAGATTAAATCCAAGGAGTTCTGCCCCGGGTTCTCCTGCTTTGGGAGAAATTTATGTTGATAGTGATACAAATGAACTCTGTTTCTATGATGGTTCGTCTTGGACAGGATTAAAAGCTGGTGGAGCTTGTGCATAAAAAATGAGATGGTTGGCTTTAATAATATTTTTATTTTTAATCCCTTTGGTTTTAGCAGACATAACTTTTTTTGATAATCCAGATGGGGTTTTTATTGCGAGTAATGTTCCAGCAACTTCAACAGCAGACAGTGAAGTAACGGGTGGGGCAATTAGTGGTGGCTGTAGGTATGAATGGAACTGCACAAATTGGAGCGAATGTCTTCCATCTGGAAAACAAACTAGAAATTGCACTAATATTGGCACTTGTTCTGACATATATAAAACTCCAAAAATAGAGCAAAACTGCACTTATACTACCCCAGAATCTGGAGAAGAAGAAACTGAAGAAATAATTTGGAAAGAAATTGTAAATAAAATATTCATTTGTTTTATCATAGTCTTAATAATTGGTTTTGTTATCTTTTATTTGAAAAAAGATTATTTTAAAAAACTAATCAAAAAATTCAAATAAAAAAGATTCATCTCCATTTAGCTTAACATACAAAAACCGCAAATTATAAATAATCTTTCTGATAAATAAAAAAATGTTTCCTGGATTAAACCCAAAAAAAATGCAGCAGGTTATGAAGCAAATGGGAATTTCTCAGGAAGAAATAGATGCTTCTAAAGTTATTATAGAAAAAAACGACAACTCAAAAATAATTATTGAAAACCCTTCTGTGACAAAAGTAAAAATGCAGGGGCAAGAAACTTTTCAGGTTGCAGGGAACATCAAAGAAGAATCAGAAGAGCCAAAAATTTCTGAGGATGATATTAAAACAATCACGAACAAAACAGGTTGCTCTGAAAAAAAAGCACGCGAGACTCTTGAGAAAACAAGGGACTTGGCAGAAGCAATTTTGGGATTGGGTTGACGAAAGAATTAAGGATAATATCTAAACATCTTTCTCTTTAATCTGCTCAAAAACTAATTTTTCAATATTACTTATTACTTCGTTAAATTTCCCTCCAAGCTCTTTATAACCCCTACGAATAGAAGTCATTTTTTTAATTAAGTAATCTGGAATGTCTACTTCACCAAGATATAACCAACTATCTACTCTTTTACCTCGTCTTAAAGATTCAACAATTCCTTGCATTTCTTTTAGTTTACTGGGATTATTATCAAAACGTCCATTAATATCCTCTAAATTAGAAAAATTATTACTAAACCCTGCACAAGCAATATTCCCGATATCTGGAATAAATAAAAACATTCTTCTATCAGGAGGATTTATTAATTCAAAAGAAAGATAATATCCTTTCATACCTGCATTGACCATCAAACATATTTAAACATTTATATAAATAGTTATATATCTCAGATATCTCTTAAAAACATGGAAAAATTCCTGAAAAACCTGCAAGAAGCTGAAAGTATAATCCAGACAATTGACCACATAGTTTATGTGACTTTTCCTCTGATTAAAGACAAACGACTGCTTTTAAAAATCATTTTAGAAACCAAAACAGCAGTTGCGAATTGCATTAACTCAATACTCCAATATGAATATATCTACAAGAGAATAAAATTATACAAAGACCCAAGAACGAATCTTAAAACTTTTAAAGAGAAATGTGCCCGGAGGTATCAAATAACAGAAGAAGAAATTAAATTAATTAACGAATTATTTGATGCTGCTGAAAGACACAAACAAAGCACTTTTGAATTTGTGAAGGACGAAAAAGTAATAATTTTATCAGAAAATTTAGAACAAAAAATTTTAACAATTGAAAAAATAAAGGAATTTTTATTTTTAGCAAAAGAGATTTTAAAAAAAAGCAAATACGTGATTATCACAAAACCTTAGGTTTTTGTTTAGGTTTTGAGATTCCCAAAAAAATCTACACGAACTAACTACAACATAAATATTGTAGATTTTTTAGGATTAAGAAAAATATAAAAAGTCTCTAACCTTTGTAATATACACTTCTAAAAAATAATTATAGAAGAATTTAACATGGAAGAGATAATTCAGGAAAAAATAAGTGCAGACCATCTTTTGTATGTCAGTCTAAAATATACGAAAACCTGTGATGTAATAATAAATCTGATTTTAAGGTGGAGGAAAATGATTGAGACAAGTATAAACGAAATATTAAAACATGCAAAAAAGAAAAAGAAAATTCCTTCGGTATCACTGAACCCTGTTGGAAAAATAGAGCAAGTAAAAAAATTATTTAAAAAAGACGAAGATTTTTTGGAAGTGATTGAAATGTACGATATGTTCAGGAAAATTGAAGAATTAAGAAAAGAGAGGATCGGGGAATTCAGAAAAAATGTTACACTAAAAGTTTTTTATCAGGGAAAAGAGATAAATATAAATTTGGAACAGCTAAAAAAGTACGCAGAGAAGTTAGAAAAATTTATAAGCATCACAAAGCAATTTCTTCTATGCTAAGAATGTTTATAAAATGAACATTCTTAATTACCAAAAGTCCAAAAATAAAAAGGACTTTCAGATTATAAAGATTATATTCTTTAAAAAACAAAATGTCAAGAATGATTGTCATTATCTCGGGCAAAGGCGGGGTTGGAAAAACCACAACAGCCATAAATTTAGGAGCAGCTATAAATTATTTTAAAAAAGATGTTTTGATAATTGATGGAAATTTATCCACTCCAAATGTGGGAATCCACTTAAACTCCCCTGAAGTCCCGGTAAATTTAAATCATGTTTTGCTCGGAAAAGCAGAGGTGTTTGAAGCGATTTACGAGCACAAGTCTGGAATAAAAATTATCCCCTCCTCCCTGTCCATAAAAGAACTTAAAAAAATAAAACCTGAAAAAATAAGAGAATTTAAGGATGATTTTAAAAAAATTTCAGAGTACATTATCGTTGATAGTGCCGCAGGATTGGGGGATGAAGCTTCGTCTGCAATGGACTTAGCAGATGAATTAATTATTGTTACAAATCCGGAAATCCCCGCAATTACAGACGCATTAAAAACAATAAAATTAATTGAGCAGAAAAAGAAGAAAATTTTGGGGGTAATTGTTACAAGAGTTAAAAAAAACAAAATTGAAGTCTCACCAAACACTGTTAAGGACATGCTAGAAGTACCAATACTTGGAATGATTCCTGAAGACATAAATGTTCAAAAATCCATAAACATAAAAGACGCCGTGGTTTGCATTTATCCGAAAAGCAAAGCATCCCGTGCTTACAAAGAAATCGCTGCGAGAATTCTTGATTTGGATTACAATTCAAAAAAAGACAGAGAGAATATCTTCAAAAGAATCGCTAATACTTTTGGTTGGGGAAAATAATTTATTTTTT
Source organism: Candidatus Woesearchaeota archaeon (assembly GCA_964448815.1). GTDB lineage: Archaea > Nanobdellota > Nanobdellia > Pacearchaeales > GW2011-AR1 > CAYUZQ01. Next base: position 288 of record CAYUZQ010000040.1, on the reverse strand, counting down.
AGAATTTTTTATTATGCTCTTTCTCCCTTCTGCCAAGGCAACTCCTCTTTAAGATATAATCTTCTATATTCTTTTGCACCCAATCTCTCAGGATTATATTTTTGAACATATTTTTCTGCTATTTCAAAATCTTTAGAATAATCTCCGATAAAATTACCTTTTCCCATCATAATCTGTTTTTTGATTAGCGATTACTAGCCTTCCATTTCTTTTTACAACTCTCTCAATGTTTCTTTCTTCCACTTTTCTATTTATACTCCTAAAAACAAAAACTATTTATCTTTTTTA
>CAYUZQ010000039.1:0-4790 GCA_964448815.1 Candidatus Woesearchaeota archaeon | reverse complement strand
CGATGTTCTGAAGAAATTGAAAGAAATGGGGAAGTAAGATTTATTTTTTCATATTATCTATTAAACTCTTTGGAACTCTAATATCAACTTCATCTTCTCCTGCTTTAGCAATTCCATAAGTTCTTAAATCCTCTCTTGTCCCTCTAAGAATATAATGCTCCTCTGTAGAGTAAATCGCAGGGCAAGCACCAACTCCGCATCTACTATTTTTTGGAGTTATTTCTTCAACTTTATACTTTCTTTCCATCTTAAAATTATTAAGAAAAAATTTTATTTAAAATTTGTCAGTTAAAATTCTCTAAATAATAAAAATAATCAATCATATTTTTAATAAATCCAAAGATTTAAATATTTAGAATATTAATTAATAATATGGAAAACCTTAAACTCAATCAAGCAGATTTCAAGCTTTTAACATATCTTTATCACAACAACAGAGAGCCACTCACAAAAATCGCAAAAGCATGCAAACTTTCAAGAGAACAAGTAGATTATAAAATCAAGAAATACCTCTCTTCAAAATTAATAATGGGCTTTATTCCTATAATTAATTATACTAAATTAGGGTATAATTGTTTTGCTATGTTTTTATTTAAACTTGAGAAATTTTCTTCATTTAATTTATTTTGTCAAAAACTTTCTAAAAACAAAAATTGTATTTCCTATGGAAAAATTTATGGAAAATATGATTTATTTGGAAATTTTATTTTCAAAGATGAAAAAGAACTTGGAGATTTTATTTCTGAATTATTTAATTCTCCAAACCGGATTTCAGATTATCTTTTAATAAAACCTTTTCTTGCAGAATTATATCCACTTAAATTTTGCAATCATAAAAACTTGGAAGATTTGCCTATTGTTGGAGAAACTTCTGGCAAAATCAAAATTGATGAAAGAGATAAAAAAATCTTAAAATGTCTGGTACAAGAAGGGAGAATGAAATTAATTGATATTGCTACAAAGTTAGATATTTCAATTGAGCTTGCTTTTCACAAATTAAAAAAATTAAAACAAAACAAAATTATCGTAGGTTCAAGAATTCAGTTTAATATGGAAAAACTGGAATATTATTTTTCACAAATATTATTAGATATAAAAAATTTCTCAGATGAAAATAAAAATAAAATAAGAACCTTCTGTAAAAATTCAAAACACATAAACTCATTAACTTTTTCCTTAACTCGTCCAAATTGTATGATTCAATTATTTCATAAAGACGAAGGAGAATTAAAAGAAACAATAGATTCTTTGAAAAAACTTTTTGAAAATGAACAAATTAAAATAGAATTAACCTCCACAAATACAGAAGAAGAAAAAATAAATGTTCTGCCATTCTTTGAATAAATTTATTAACCCTTTTTTCTTTATTCAATTATGAAAAAAATCATTGTCTTAATCTTAATTTTGTTCTTGTTGCCTCTCCTCTTCGCAGTTGAAATAAACATGGACTCAGAATATGGGCAGGAAGAAACACTGATTGCAAAAATATCAGGAAATTTCTTGGACAACATCCAGTTTGAAAATATTTTTTTTTACAGAGGGCATGTAAGAGTTCCTCTTTTATATGATGTTGCAAAAATAAATAATGAATTTTACATTTACGCCCTGCTTTCGCAAAGGCAGGACAATTACTCCCTAGTCATAAAAGATGTCAGGTATTATTCTGGAAGCAAGATTATTGATGAAGATTTAGTAAAAAATTTTTCAATATCAAACCAGACAGCAGATTTTAGTGTTTATCCTGGTTTTATGGTAGCCAACGAGGATTTTTTCCTAAAAATTCAGAATTTGCAGGACAGTTCAATAGAAATTAAAATAAAAACAAGCACAACAGCAAACGACTCAGAAGGGCTTTTTTCTTCTTTTTTCGGAGATGCAGCAGAAGCGGAAGAGCAGACAATAACTCTCTTGTCAGGAGAAATTAAGAGAGTATACTTTTCCATAGAAAATTTTAATCAATCAACATTTGAAATAGTTGAATTAAGCACAGAAAATTTGAAATATGAAATTCCTGTTTATATCTTTGGATTTAGGGAAGGGACTGGCGGGGAGGGACGCATTCCTGATTGTTCTGGAAAAGAATGTGGCGACGACGGTTGCGGGGGAAGTTGCGGAATCTGCGATTTTGGAAGTTGCATTAACGGAGAATGTATTATAGAAGAAATTCTTAAATTCAGTCCTTCAGTAATAGAAGCCACTCTTCCGACAAATGAAAACAAGACAAAAATAATTTATCTTTACAATCTTGGGCAGGAAGATTTAGAAAACATATTTTTATCTGTATCAAAAAATTTAGAGTCTTATGTTTTTCTTTCAACAGAAAAAATTGAGGAGTTAGATGCAGGTTCAGAGGTAGAAATTAAATTATCTGTTTTTTCAGAAGAAGAAAATTCCATTGAAGGAGAAATAATCGCAGAATCAAGTGGGGAAAACGGTTCATTACAAATTGAGTTAAATTTTTTGAAAGATTATGAGCCATCAGGTGAGGAAGATGCATATGAATTCATAACAAAATCCTGTTCAGAAAGTGGAGGGGTAATCTGCGGTTTGGATGAAGAGTGCGACGGGGAATTAATTGATGCAAAAGATGATAAATGTTGCTTGGGTGATTGCAGGAAAATTAAAAAAAGTTCAACTGGAAAAATAATTGGTTGGGCAATAGTTGTGCTAATCGGAATACTTTTAATATGGTTTATTAAAACAAAATATAAAAGAGCAAAAAAACCTGTTGATTTGCTGAAAGTTGGTAAAGGAAAAAAGTAGTTGCAAATAAATTAACAAAGAAACTTTTTCAAACTTAACTTTTTACAAATGAAAAATTCCTGCTCGCTCAAGATTCAGGAATTTTTTATTCCTTTCCTTCCAGCATCTCTCTCAATTTCTTCTGCATCTTCGCGTTTTCTAACTGCAAGATCCTTGCAATTTCATCATATCCATGGAGCCGTCTCGTGAGTTCATTCAGAATATCGTTCCATCCGTTGTTTGTCAAGGCAATTAATTCAGGGGTGATAATCTCGATGTGTGCAGGCATATATTTGAACATTAAAATCACAAGATATAAAATGTCTTCAACCTCAACTTCTACTTCTGCGAAACTCGTATAAAACTCTTTTTGGCTGGCAGAATCTGAATCCTTTTTAGAATTTGGTTCTGTGTTTTTTGTATTTTTGTTCTTCGGGGAATTTTTGGAATCTTCTATCAAAACAGGCTCGTTTATTTTTTTTTCTTTAACATAGACCCCTTTTTCCTCATCAATTTTGGTTATTAAATTATTCAAAGTTTCAGTTAGATGTTCTGGAGGTTTTCCTATGATATCAAATATCATTACTGCCCTGATGTTTTTTGTTTCTTCATGTGAGCTCATTTTTCTTAAACCTTTTTTTCTTAAATATAAACAAAAACCCGAGCAAAACACAAAAAATCACAAACCCGTATTTTGCATAATCGCTTTTGCCTAAATTTTTCTTATCAACATTGCTTTTTATATCTTTAGTATTTAATTTTATAATTTCTGGTTCAGTAATTTCCCCCCCTGTTTCTTCAAAAATTGTTTCAACTTCTTCTTTTTCTTCCAAATTTTCGTCTTCTTTTTCCTCTTCTGTGCAATCATTCTTTTTTCCTTTTGTTGATTCTGAAAATTCCCAGTCTTTGTTACATAATTGCCATGTTAAATCACTATTTTTACCATCTTTAAGCAAGTCTGTTTCATCAATCAAATCATTATCTTGATATAAGAAAATTTTTTCATCTGAATTATCAAGCCATTGTTTTTCAAAAATGTGGACATAATATTTGGAAAAACTTCCACTTAATTTAATTTCATCTCCGTCATTATTCCTTAATTTACAACCATCTAAATTAAAATCTCCGTGATGGTAAAATTCAATCCATTCATTTCCAGAATCTTCTCCTTGCGGATTTAATTCAACTTCATTTATTTTTATTGCATAAATGCTATTAATGAGAACAATTAGACAGAAGATTAATAAAACTCTTTTCATAAACTTCTAAAGAAATATTTTGTTTTAAGTTTTATCGTGTTCCTTCCCATACTTCTCAAGAAAGTCATTATAATCGATTTCTATTTTTCTTCCTTTTCTAATAGCTTTAGCAATCCAAATTTGCGAAAAAATTTTATTCTTCAAATACCATGCACATTTTTCTTTTTCTATTTTTGAAAGAATCCCATTCATCTTAACTTCAACTCCAATAACACTATACGCCTCTTCATGAATATGTTTAATTGAAATAAAGTCAGGAAAACCTGTCCCAACAACCAACATCTTTTTGAAAGGATTGTATTTCCTCTTTGCCTGTACAAGTTTGCCCTCCTCTAAATTAACATTATTATTCCACTTGTCGACAATCCATCCTTGGGATTCTAAATCACTTCTCACTTTTAACTCAAATCTCGCTCCTCGAGCCCGAGACGTTCGACCTTTTTTAATTTCAGATTTTTTCTTAGATTTTGGAATTCCTTTATCATCCCATGAAGTTTCATACTTTTCGCTTCTTGCTTTTTCAATCATCTCCATAATCTTTTTTTTATTCTCTCTTTTCACCTTCTTCATAGAAACAATAATCAAAAGAACTATTTAAATTTTTTACAAATCCCTCGCCTGCAGGGTTCTTCTTTTATTTTCTTTTGCTCTTTTGATAGCATCTCTTAAGACTTCTTCGACTTTTCTCTCCAGGGCAGTTCCCACTTCTTCTGCAACACTTGAGACAGAATTTTCTTTGTCAAGTTCTTTTACAACTTTTTTGATATTTGATTTTGCGATTAATGTCAT
>CAYUZQ010000038.1:0-4882 GCA_964448815.1 Candidatus Woesearchaeota archaeon | reverse complement strand
CCAGCCCAGCCTTTTACATTTGATGCAATATCCTTAATAACCTCGCTGTCACCATTAACCAAATCTTCTGAAGCCTCCAACTCGTCTTTCTCCACATTGTATTTTAACAAATCGACGAATCCTTTTTCATCAAGGGGGTCTGTTTTCCAGTGCTTCCGAACTTCTGAAAGCTGAACAACTCTTCTCCAGGAGTGCAGCCCGTCAGAAGTTTTTATAGGATTGCAAACCCCGATTATATCCGTTGCCTTAAAACTCGTGGCAGGAACACCCAAATCATTTACAACTCTGTCAAAAACACCGTAAGGAGACGCACCGTGAATTGTGCCTGCAACAACATTTGCCAAGGCCCCAACCCGCATTGCTTCATACAGTGCCTTTGCCTCCACACTTCGAACCTCACCAATAATCAAACAACTGTCTCCCAATCTTAGACTCGTTCTTATTCCATCATCTGCTGACACCTCATTAGTTGTTTTTAACAAAGCAGAACGAACTTTCATTCTCAAAATATCATAATTAAGTTTTCTCAAAGAATCAACCGGGAGTTCCAGAGAATCTTCAATAACAATTATTCTGTATCTTGGTATAATCTCAAGCATGAGGCTTCCGAGCAACGAAGTTTTACCAGAGCTTCTTGTCCCTGCAACTAAAAGAGTCCTTGAACCGTCGATTAAAAAACTCATTAAACCTGCTGCAAAAGGATTAAGCATTTTATTTTTTATAAAAAGCGGGAGGGTCCACGGTTCTTCTCTGTGCCTTCTGATAGCATAAGCCAAACCATTGGGTGACAAAGGTTTCTGAATAATTGCGATTCTCGCCCGAATCTTCCCAATCTCTAATTGAGTATCCAAAATAGGATTCGCTTCATCAAGAGGTCTTCCGGAAATCATCCTGAATTTAGCTGCCCAGGAATCAACATCCTCACGACTTGGAAGAATATTAGTAGAGCACTCATCATAATCCTGATGCCTCACGAAAATATTTGTCGAGGAAATCGGAGCATTCAAAACAATGTCCTGGAGTTTTTTGTCCTGAAGCAAAACCTCAATAAGCCCAAAGCCAATCGTGTGCCTCACAAGAATAATCGCCAGTCTGTTTAAATCAGAATAACTCAATTTTATAGATTTAGTCTGTGCCAAATCCTGCAACAAATCCTTTGAAATATTCATAAAAACCTGCCTTATTCTCTCAGTCTCTGTAAACTCTTCTGCTTTGGGCTGGTGCTCTATCAAAACCCCCCTCGCCAAATTCAAAAGCATGTTTTGTTCTTCAGTCAGCGAATTTTCCGGAGGACTCAGATAATAAATTAATTTTGATTCATCTTTTTTTCTTAAAATAGTAACAAAAGAAACATCGTAATCTTCATTAAAAATTTCATACTGGTCAACAATCTCCGCATCCTCTGGCAAATCCAAAACAAGTCTTGTGAAAGTGAAATTAGGAATCACGTCGGGTCTGAAAATTTTATAATAAATTTCCCTGCTCCCCTTTTTATAATCCCCAAGATGAGGAATTGCCAACTGAATTATTTTTGTCTTTTCAAGTAATTCAAAAAGTCTCTCCAAGAAATCAATATAGTTCCTCTGGTCTCTTTTATCTTGTGCATCTGCCTTCTCCAAAAAAATCTTGGCTTCAATAATAATTTTCTTTAATTCACTGTGAGCTGAAATCGGGTCCTGTTTTAATAAGAAAAGAAAAGAAAAAACATCATTATATCTTTTAGAAAAAAATTTCTCACAGGTTGTTATCAGTTTCTCCTGAGAGAGGATTTTTTCCTGCCTGGCAAAATAAACATAAAGCTGGGCAATTTCCAAAAGCAGAGAAGTTTCCCTGAAGTCATAATTATAATTTTTCTGCTGGACAAAAACAATTCTCGAAACATTCGGGTTTTCTATTAAAGCATCAACTGTTCTCTCCATAACTTCCGGATAATCTGAAAGACTCGGGACATAAGGGGCTGCTAAATAATTAATATAAAGAACATCTTCATCTCCTTCTCCCTGCACCTCGTAAGAATAAAGAGGCGTTTCTTCCTTGAATTGCATAAATAAAAAAAGAGGGGGGAGTTTTTAATTTTTTGCGTGTTGGGATAAAATTAATCTTATTATAAATCTTCCTCAATCTTAAAACGCAATAAATTTAAACCCACTTAACTTTAATTAAATATGAACGGGGAACAAACAGACTACGTCGGGCAGGCTTTAGGAGAGGTGAACATAAGAATAAGAGATTTAGAAGAAAGGCAGAGAATTCTTAAAGACAGACTCCTTTTAATCGGACAGAATCTTTTAGAGACCAAAGAAAAAACGAGCCAAAGTATTTTAGAAATTAAAAAAGATTTAGAGATAATCAAACAGAACATAGAAAGAATGACATCATTTTTAGAAACAGCATCCGGAGAGTTCTCAAAATTTGCAAAAAAAGAAGACCTAGAGATATTATCAAAACAAGCAAAGATGTTCCAGCCGTTGGAATTTATAAGAAAAAAGGATTCGGAAATCTGAAAAAGCAAGTTTCAGAAAATAAGTAATTTTTATAAACATCTCTTCACAAATAAAACAAAAGAGACAATAAACATGGGTGTTTTAGAACAAATAACACAGATGAAAAATCAGGGGATAGCTGATGAAGAAATTGTAACTAAATTGCAAGAGCAGGGAATATCCCCAAAAGCAATAAATGATGCATTTAGTCAGGCACAAATAAAAGATGCTGTTTCTGATGAAAATGCCGAAGAAATGCAACCCTCAATTATAAATCAGCCTCAGCCATTCCAGCCCCAAAATCAAGAAGGAGTGTATATTCCAAAAACTCAGGAAATTCCAGAACCATCGGGAGCAGAAGGGCAGGAAACATATGCCCCATTGCCCCAAGAATCTCCCCAATCACAAGATTTTTATCAGCAGGATAATTACGGAGATTATTCTTCTGCCGGAGAAACAGACACTATTATTGAAATATCTGAACAGGTCTTTTCTGAAAAAATAAGGACAATACAAAAAAAAGTAGAGGATTTGACTGAATTCAAAACCCTTGGACAAACAAAAATAGATAATATCGCAGACAGGCTCAAAAGAGTAGAAACAATAATGGACAAATTACAAATTACAATTCTTGAAAAAATAGGCTCTTATGGAAACAACTTGGAACACATAAAAAAAGAAATGTCAATGATGCAGGATTCTTTTGGAAAAATAGTAAACCAAGCAACAACAGGGCATAAAACTCATGCAACTCATAAACGTCCTTCGAGAAAAAAAACTTCTAAGAAAAAATAATTATTGATTAAAAAGATTTTTTACAAGAGTGGATGCTTGTTCTCCTAATGGCTTCTTTGGTTTGCTTGATGAAACAATAATACCTATTACTGCCAAGATAAATACAATACCAATAATTGTCGGCCAATTGTTATTCCACCACCAACTAGAAGACCATCCAACAGCACCAGCAGTTTTTGCAATAATTATTATAACAATAATTGCCCCTACACCGAACATAGTATAATTTATCCAGGATTCCTTTGGCATAAGGATTCCTAAAAAAATTATTATTACTAAAAGAACTGCTAAACCAATTCCTAATCTTGGAAAGATCTCTGAAAAAAATTGTGAAACAAATCCAAACTGCAAAGCCATTAACCCGACAACCAAAGCAATGATTGCATTAATTGCCTTCTTATCTTCAAAAATTTTTATGCTTGTCAGCAACCCGAAAACAAGAGCGAAGATTAATAAAAACGGAAGAAGGTAAGCGAAAAATCCCGCCTGTTCCCATTGACTCAGCATATTTCCAATTGTGCCTCCGCCATAAGCACTGTACCATGATAGAATCACACTCTCAAACATATTACAATTTAACAAAAATACTTTAAATATGTTTCTACTTTATACTGTGAAGATAAAAATAATGCCTGCTCGCTGTCGCTCGCAGATTGTAAAAAACAATTAATAGAAAAGACGCACCCTCTGCTGAATTTTAATTTTTATGCCCATTAATCACTAAAATAATATCAAAATAACACAAAAAATATTCAAAAATTTTAAGATTAAACAATCTTTACGCAGTTTTAGTTTTTCTCAAAACCAATGCCAAGGCAACTGCAACAGCAACAATAAATAAAACATTTATCCAAAATGTGTTGCTCCAATCCTGGTTAAAAAATAAATCAACTACTTTTTGCTCCGCGCCTGTTGCCCAAAGAACTGCAACAACAACTGCAACACCAATTACAATTCCAAGAGCCCATTTCATCCACTTCTCTGGAACAAATCCCTCCTCTTTTTCAAAACTCCCAAATACAAAACCCCACAGCAATAAAATTACAAAAACCACGACAAGAGCTACTGTTAAAAATAAAATTAAATTGCCTACAACTTCTGTCGGATAAACTGCCCCCACAAAAACCAATCCAACAACAAAAGCAAGAAGGGCATTAAGCTGTTTTTTATCATCACCCAAAAGTTTTGTTTTTTCAAGAACTGCAAAAACAATAAAAAAAACTAACAGAAAAGGAAGTGCAAATCTTGTGAAAATCCAGTGCTGAAAAATAGTTTCTTCTACCATATTATATTAATTCTTCTGGAATATCTTCAAGGTCAGATTCTGGACTTGGCAAAGCAGATTTATTTATTATGAAAATATCACTAATGGCTCTCACAAACTGGTGCGGAATTATCACTCCTTTAGCTCCGCCTATCAAAGACAAAACATTTCCACTAACTTTTATCCTCCACCCGTCAATTTTATTTTCCTGCAAATTAGCTTCCTCTATTATCCCGAAAAAATCTCCAGAATCAGTATAAACTTTCGTGCCTATAACCTCAGTAATTTTTTTAACTCTCATAATAAAAAATATAATGTCTTATTTAAATAGTTTTCCATA